>JAHEYE010000310.1 GCA_023251695.1 Sphingobacteriaceae bacterium
CTAAGACCACATATTGTTTGGTTTGGCGAAATGGTTCCTGAAATGGACAATGCCATTGCTGTTGCCGAGAAAGCTGAGTTGTTTGTTGTAATAGGAACTTCCCTTAATGTGTATCCTGCCGCCGGCATTCTGAATTATGTTCCCAATACAGTTCCGAAATGGTTGGTAGATCCGGGCGATTTCAGCCTGGATTATGTAAGCAACTTAAAGCACATAAAAAAAGTTGCTTCAGAAGGTATGAAGCAACTTTTCAATGATTTACTTGATTTAAAATAAAATCAATTATTTAAAAATTCCAAGAGCTTCCAGTTCCTCCAGGTAAACACGACGGCCATTGTAAATAGCTGTTACAAAAGCGTCGGTTTGTCCAGCTGCAATAACTTTTTTATTATGTTCAAATGCTGCACTTAGTTTAAGGAAACTGCCGCCAATGGTAATACGTGTAATGCCATCTTCGAGCAATAAATTTTCAATTTTGCCACATTTTTTCAAATGATCCCACTTGTAATTTTTTGGAAATTTATAAGCCGCAACCTGTACACGGAACTCTAATCCTGAAGAAACAATCTCACCATATTTCTCGGCGTATTTTTTTACCTTCTCTTGCATTGGCGTATTCGGTACAAAATTATCCGGAGCAACAGTTGGTGTAACAGCAGCCACGGTTGGCGTTACAACCGGTTTTGCTGTATCTGCCGTATTATATTCAACATCATAAACTTTTTCGGTAAAGTCGGTGATTGCACTGGCATCAACTTCAAGAATCCGTGGTGGGAAATCCTTATAAGTATAAGTCAATTTAAAAATTGCACCTGCCGGTAAAGTCACAAGGTAATTTCCTGTTGAAGCATTTGATTTTGCTTCCGTGAATTTTTTATTATTTCTTGAAGTTACCACCACTTCAATTTTGCCAACAACCGGTTCTTTGTTTAAAGTAATTTTTCCTTTTACTAAATAGGTTAGTGGTTTTTTACCAATGTAACCGGGGTCAACTAAATAAATATCATTTAAACCTGATCCGCCTTTTTTACCACTGGCGTAATAACCTGTACGGCCATTAGCCGATAAAACATAATATCTGTCATCATCTGGTGTATTGATAGGATAGCCCACGTTAATAGCGTTCCGGAATGTTGAATCGATTGGGTTCATAACTGCCTGGAAGATGTCGTAATATCCCATACTGTTTTTGGCTTTAGAACTGTAGAATAAAGTAATACCATCAGGGTGAATGAATGGCGCGTCATCATCTAAAACTGTATTGATTGAATCGCCAAGGTTAATTACATTTCCCCATGTACTGTCAGCCGATAAAGTGGCGCGGTAAATATCGCGTCCGCCATAACCTCCCGAACGATCACTTGCAAAATAAAGAGTCTTTCCGTCGGAAGTTAAAGAACAACTTCCTTCCCACGAATAAGAGTTAATCTGTCCTTTTAGTTTCACAGGCACTGTCCAAGCAGTATCATGTAAAAAACTACCGTAAATATCCCCATGGTCATCACCATTATCGCGGTAAACAAAAAGTTGTTGTCCGTCAGGACTAATAGCGATGGCAGCATCGTGTACTTTGGTATTGATGGATGCAATGCCGTGTGGTTTGGTCCATTGGTCATTTATTTTAACCGATTGAAAAACGTCTTCGTAATAATCGCCATACGGGAATGGTTGTTGCATTTTATCGAGCCTGCCTCCTGTACTTTCTTTTCCAACGTAAGTAAAAATCATAACCGATTCGTCGGCCGAAACAACCGGAACATATTCTTCGAATTCGGTATTTAAAATAGTTCCTGCATTTGTGATAACCGCATTGGTTGGCTTTGCGAATAATTCTTTTGCATTGATGATGTATTTTTTAAGTTGTTCGGCTTGTGTTTTTTCATCAGGGAAAGTCTTTTTATTAGCCAGGCACTGATTCACCATAACTAGTGCTTCATCAAATTTATAGTTAAAGTGGTAGGCCCGGGCCATGTCGTATTCGATACTTTCAGCTTTTTTATTCTTGGCATAAATCTCGCTTAAATAAGTAAGTGCATCTTCGTGTTTATCGCTTCTTGATAAGCAACAGCGGGCATAAACGAATTTCAGGAAGTCTTCTTTTGGATGGGCTTTAAAAAGGTTCTCATAAATGGGAAGCGCAGCTTTAAAGTCCTTTTCATCGTACATGATAAGCGCTTTTTGCATCGAATCCTGCTCGGTTTTTCTCCACTTTTTGGTATTGGTTACTTGTGAGAAAACGAATGCGCATATAAGGCAAAATAATATGGTTAATTTATATTTCATAGAGGTTTAATTTTTTAGCAATAATGGCTTAATATCCTTACAATTCATGCTTTTGTAAACGATATTATTTTGTTTAAATATATAAATTTTTTTCAGAACAAGAAGTAATATTACACACAAATTGTCTATTATGTCTTAACGACTTTAAAAGTACTAGTTCCTGATAAGTTCCTGATGGAAATTAGATAAATTCCTTGACAAAAGCCCTCAATACTGACTTGAATTTTGCTCGCGCTAGTATTAAATTCAGAAAGAATTTGCCCAAAATAATTGGTAATCAATATTGTGGAATTATTAGCATCCCCACCAATTTCAATATTTACTATATTATTACTTATAGTGGGGTAAACCTTATGAGTGATTTTATTCGAAGAAATATTTTCATTAATTCCAATAACACTATTGGCTCCGGATAAACTTATACTGTCAACTTTTATCAAAAACACGTCAGTTAAATTAGCGCTGAATCCTTTTGTATAACCTACAAAGACAAAGCCCTTGTCACGAGTTCTGGCAACCGCAAAAATTTCATCATCTTCAACCGAACCATAGGCTGAAGTAGTAACATAAATATTATCGTTAAAAACATAAAGCATAGGCTCCAATTTTCTATTCCCAGCAGAAGAATAGGCGTTTTTTCTAACATAAACAAAATCGTTGTTTTTAAAATACTCTAATGCTACATATTGTTCGTCTGCCAACTTATGATAGGTATGATAATCTTCGAAAAGGAACGCACCTGTTTCACTTAGCCCCAAAAGATAAATGCCCGTTGAATCAAGACCTAATGAAACTTGATCATTTCCTCCACACAGGTAAAAGTTTTTTGTGACGGGATGTTCTTTAATGTCATTTATTAACTGCTTCCTATTATTGCCATACTTTACTGACAGCACAGAATCCCCACCTAGTCTTGTTTTTACTAACCAGCAATCACCTTTAACATCACCCATGCTTTTTGTAGTTCCTGCAAAGGCATATTGATTATTGTAAGTTAATACAAAGGATTTAATTTCATCATCCTCGGCGCCGCCATAAGTTTTTTGCCACTGAAGATTTCCGTTTAAATCTGTTTTCAAAATGTACCCGTCCATTTTTCCGTAACCAAAACTATAGGTGCTGCCTGCGATAATTAAACTATCTCCTCCTGCAGTTGTTTTCACACAATACCCAAAATCCCAATCCAGACCGCCATATGTTTTTCGCCAGATAAGATTTCCGTTTTTATCG
>JAHEYE010000086.1 GCA_023251695.1 Sphingobacteriaceae bacterium
ATTGAACTTCATGTTTGGTGCTAATTTTTTTACTAATGTAAATTGCAGGGAACAAACAATTCTGAAGTGAACTTAAAGTGCCTCCGTAATTATACTCGAATGATTTATTTTTATCGGATAAAGTACCTTTATAATAGGTTTGTTCGAAACGTAAGCCTGCCTGATAACCGATATCCCAAAATGTTTTGCTCATGTAATTAATGTAGGCTGCATTTACCATATCATCGATAACATAACGGTTACTGAGTATAGTATCTTTTGTATAGCTATCAGTGAACTGATCGTAATTTGAGGTATTATTAAAACTTAATGAGTTTTTGTAAAAACCACGATAACCCATTTCAATTTTTGATTTTTCAGAATAAGGATTTGCATAATCAACTTGTAAAATATACTGACTGCTGTTACTGCCCCCAGTGTTTTTTTGCAGAATAGGCGAAAAAGGCAATTCGTTACCAACATTATCCTTATCGTAAGAATTAAATCGGAAATTGGTTTGCGATTCAGAATAATTATTGTTGGCGTCAATCGTGAGCTCCTTCCCTACCCGTGGATAGGTTTTTTTGTACATAAGCTGACTGGTATAATTCACAAATCCCGATTTGGAATCATTAATCCGGTAACCGTTTGAAATAGGTGTTTTATCGTACAACAAATACTCATAATTCTGAACATCACTCGAATTAAAATCACCTTTTACAAAATTTCCGGCCGCAGTAATTGTATTACGGTTGTTGATATTATAATCAATACTTAATCTTCCGAAATGGAACATGTTCGTCATCCGAGTAATATTATTCTGATTATAGTAATCAACAATTGTGTCGTTGTACTTATCAGCGCGTTTTGTGTAACCGTTATTGTTATTGATACCTTGATTATAGGTGTACATTAATGAAAAGTTGAACGGATTTTCCTTAACATTTATATTTCCCATTCCACCGTAGCGGTCGCCTGTTCCGGCATTAGCCATTAACATACCATTATAACCGGGCTTGCTGTTTTTCTTCAATACAACATTTAAAATCCCTCCGGTTGTTGAGGCCTCAAATTTTACAGATGGGTTTGATATAACTTCTATGCGGTCGATTTGATCAGCTGGAATTTGCTGAAGCGTTAATGTAGTTGGCTTACCGTCGACATAAATCCGCACGGCACTTTCGCGGAGAGTTGCATTACCATCCGCATCAACCGAAATGGTTGGGATATTTTTTACTGCGTCTAAAGCTGTTCCCCCTTTTGCCGAAAGATCTTTATCAACATTATAAATCTTACGGTCGACACTCATCACAAAAGTTGCTTTCTCACCGGTCACCTCAACTTCTTTCAGCATTTTTTCGTCATGTTCCAATTTAATGTCCCCTAAATCCTGATCAATTTTATTTGGCGGAACGATGTAAACTTTTTGCTCGTAAGTTTTATATCCGATAAACGTAATTTTTATACGGAAGCCTCCGTAAGCAGGTAAACCATCCAAAGAAAATTCTCCGTTTTCCTTTGCTAACCCACCGGCAATTAAACTGTCTTTATTAAACCACAACAATACTACCGAAGCATATTCAACCGGCTTTTTGGTTTTAGCATCCACAACTTTTCCGTAAAAGCGACCAATGTTCATGTTCTTCGAATTCTTGAACATTTTGCTCATGTCGCCACCACCCGAAGGCATTTGTGAAAAAAGCGGACTGTAAGTAAACAGTGTGAGCGTAAGTATAATAAGATAGTTTCTCATGACAAATTGATGACAAATTTACCACAGAAATTCCAATGTTTTTAAAAATAGTATGAGTGGTAATACCCCAATTAGGGTGGTTTTTAGGAGGGGTTTAACCTAATTTAACGGTTTAAAGATGGTTGGACCATGTGACCAATTGTATTATTTTAATAGTAGTTAATTTTTTACCAATTTTTTTCTTGAATAATCCCCATCCATGTTTACTTCAATAAAATAAATTCCACTTACCTGCTCGGAAATATCAAGGGAATAATTGTCTTTACTTAGAATAGTCTTTTCAATAAGTGTTTGTCCGGTTACGCTGAATAATTTTATAGTTGCAGTAGAATATTTATTTGGAAACAAAAAGTTTAATTGACCATTTGATGGATTTGGAAATACACTTATATTATTTTGAATAACATTTTCACTAACACCTGTAGGGCCTTGACTCATCTTATGAATAAAGGCATCGTAACCTCCCGCTATAGTATAAGTTCCTACACCAGGATCAAAGTCAGGTGATGCACTAAAGAATCCGGTAGTATAAACATTATCAGAAACATCAACAAATATTGAATTGCCGTGGGCATTTGTTGAACCAACCATTTGTTCAGCCCAAAGAAAATTTCCAGCGGCGTCTAATTTTGAAATAAAAATATTTTGACAGATTACAGGTACGTTAAGGTTATATGTTCCAACTCCAGGGTCGAAGTCAGTAGTTCCGCCAAAAGATCCTGTAGTATAAATATTGCCAGAAGCATCAGTTGCTACCGAATAGGCATAATCCAGATAAGAAGTAACAAATTGTTTTGCCCAAAGAAAATTTCCAGACGGATCTAATTTGGAAATGAAATTAGAAGATGCCGATGATGTTAAAGTGTATGTACCAATACCGGGATCAAAATCTGAAGTTCCTTTAAATCCCCCGGTTGTCAAAATGTTCCCACTTGGATCAAGTGCCAATGAAAAAGCCAAATCATTGTCTGTGCCTCCCATTTGTTTAGCCCAAACAAAATTACCGGACGCGTCTAACTTTGAGATGAAAATATCTGTATAACCAGTGGTCGGAAGTGAAACCATAGTGAAAGAGCTTGGACTTGGATCGAAATCCGCAATTGATTCAAAAAATCCTGCCGTATAAACATTACCGGAAGCATCGACTTTTATTGCTTTGGCGCCATCGCTCATTGGTCCACCCATTTGCTTTGCCCAAATGAAATTACCAAGAGGATCCAATTTAGAAACAAAAATGTCATTATTAAAAATTGAGGATAAAGTGTAAGTTCCAATTCCGGGATCAAAATCATATGCACCGGTAAAATATCCTGTTGTATAGATATTATTTGCGTTATCTATTGCAATAGAAACTCCTGATCCAAGGCATCCTGATACACCACTCATTTGTTTAGCCCAAACAAAATTGCCGGAAGCATCTATTACTGATAAGAAAATATCTTGACAAGAAGTCGACATCGTAAAAGTCCCTGTTCCCGGATCAAAGTCACATATAGATCTAAAGCCGCCTATCGTATAAACATTTCCTGAAGCATCGACCGCAATCGACTCTGCGAAATCATCTCCGCTTCCTCCAATTTGTTTTGCCCATACAAAATTACCTGAAGCATCAAGCTTTGAAATAAAGACATCCGTTATTCCAAATGATGTCAGAGTGAAAGTTCCAACTCCTGGATCAAAGTCAGCGGTATTACTAAAAGTCCCTGTGGTATAGACGTTACCGATAGCATCAACAAAAATAGAATACCCTTCAGCGGTGCCGGGTCCACCTAATTGTTTTGCCCAGTTAAAATTTGGTGTCTGGGAATAAAGAATATTAAAATCCAAAAATAAAATTATTAAGGAAAATGTTTTTTTCATAATCGGATGTCTTTATTAATTCTCGTAACTATCGTATCAGCGTAATATTCCCCTTCTTGAAGGTTTCGAGACCATTATAGCATTTTATTTTTACGTAATAACCAAAAACCCCGACATCAGCAGGTTTGCCCTTGTAGTTTCCGTCCCAGCCAACTTTAATATCTTCTGTTTTAAAAACCATTTCGCCCCAACGGTTATAAATTGCAAAATACACTTCCGCTAATTTATGTCCGCGTGCATACATAATATCATTAACACCATCACCGTTTGGTGTAAAGGTATTTGGAATAAATACATCGGTTTCGAAACATCCATCTTCAATAACTTCCACTAAAACATATGCTGTATCACTACATGGTCCGCGTTGAATCACTACTGTATAAGTTTGCGTATGTGGCGGTGTTGCATTTACAGTATAACCATTAGGCGGTGATGTAGAGCCGCTTGGATACCAGGTAACGAGTGCTCCGGCAGTAGCTGATAATGTAAGTACGGTTGATTCGCCCAATGTAACAACAGTCGGACTGGCCCAGGCACTAATTGGAAAAGCTGAGACTTGGGTAACGAATACATCTGTGGTGAGCATAAAGCGACAGGTATCACCGATTGAATTTGTTGTTGTAATTATTACCGAATATTGCGTGGAAGTTGAAGGTGTAGCAATCGGATTTGGCGCATTCGGATTTATTAAACTTACGGATGGCGACCATTGATAAGCAAAACCTCCGGTAGCGTTCAGGGTCACATAACCGCCCAGACAAATAGTTTGTGTTGAACTTACCGAAACAGGAGGAGGTGTAGCAACCGTGAGTACTTTAACGACGGTATCAAAACAATTAAACGCATTACCTGAAATTAAATTAACAGTGAACGTACCACCGGGATTATAAAATACATAAGGGTTTTGCTGATTCGAAGTTTGTGAATTGCCAAAATTCCAATTCCATTGGGTAATGCCGGAAGCGGAATTATCGGTAAAGTTTACGCCACCTCCGCAAATATTCGTGGTATAAGTAAAATCGGCGAGTGGTTTCGGATTCACGCCTACAACTGTTGTTAAAGTTCTGGTACATCCGGTGATTGTATTCGTAATCACAACTGTATAATTTGTAGTGACGGTTGGATTGGCTACGGGATTAGAAATGGTAGTACTGCTTAAACCGGTGCCGGGCGACCAATTATAACTTGTGCCACCTCCGGCCAGAAGGCCACCTGATGTGCCCTGACAAATTGTATTGGAGCTTACTGAAGGAACAAGCGTATTAATATTTACCGAGACGACTATACTATCACGGCAACCATAATTATTTGTTGCCAGTAATTGTGCAGTATAAGTTCCGGCGCTTGTGTATGAATTTATTGGATTATTAATTGTACTTCCTGTAATTGCACCTCCCGGCTGAAAGCTCCATTGGAAAACACTGATTGTTCCCGATGTTGTTGCACTGCCGTTATATTGTATTGTGTCACTGCATGGAACCTGCGATGCGGTTGCGGCTACAGTTACGGATGGGAAAACAGTAATAAAAGTTAAGGTACTGTCGATTTTATTGCAGCTTGTTGTATCCTTTACAACCAGTGAAACGGTATAAGTTCCGGGGTTTGTGAAAGTGTAACTTGGATTAATACTTGTTGTATTGGTATTACCACTTCCAAAATTCCAAGTAAAAGTGCCGCCCGCATAAGTAGGATCAGAAAAATTAACGGTTAAAGGTTGACAGCCTTGTATTGTATTAGTAGTTAAAGTTACATTGGTAATTTTAATCTGGAAATCGAATTTAAAAACACCATTATTGCAATTGTTATTATCGGTATTATGATTTGGATTTCCAGGGGTATTTGGCCATGCGCCCGGAGTTACAGGAAAGTCGTCTTTACCTCCACATCCTGCACAAACCGATTGATAAATTATTCCTTTTGGATCGAAGCGTGATGTTCCGCCATCGACATGCTCGAGACTACAACTTCCACCGAAATAAGTTCCATATAAAAGAGATGTTGCATTCGCTGACAATACCATTAAATAAAAATCATACCCGTTTGGCGAAACTGTTTGAAATGCACCCGGTGTGGTGGCCATACCATTGGTGGTTGGTCCGAAAATAATATTACCGCCCCACCCTGAAATATAAATATTGCCGCAATTATCTACTGAAAAAGCCGACGGCGAAATATCTATTTTATTTAATCCACTTCCAAATACGGTGCTCATATTAATATTAAACAACTGCCCATCGAGTCTTGTAATAAACTGATGCGAATTCGGATTTGAATATACCCCGGGGGAAACACTCATCGTTCCTAATGATTGTCCGTAAACATAAACATCATTTGAATTTTTTTGATTGCGGATAAAATAAGTTTGATCGTAATTATTTGTTCCCAGATAGGTACCCTTCAATATGGCATTACCAGTAGCGTTTACTTTTATTATATAGCCGTCTGCTTTTCCACCATTATAAACCGTACTGTAGCAACCCGCAACCACAGGAAAATTCGTGCTGTAAGTACCGCCGGTCATGTAGACCATTGACGAATCGTTCACAAATAATGAATACCCGGAATCGTTACCGCTACCACCTACATAAGAACTGTAAATAATATTAGTGAGTGAGGAATTGAATTTTACGAGTACAGCATCTTGCTTATCACCGGCAGCCATACTGCTTTTAAATCCGCCAACAATAGGGAAATTAGTTGAACGGGTTGAGCTTGCAATGTAAACGTTTCCGAATTTATCCAATTGAATTTCGCCGCGGTATTGATCGCCATAATTGAATTGTAATGAATCTGCTTTATATTCCGCAGGTATCGAGATACCAATCGCACTATTCGGACAAAAAGAAATGTAGGTTGTGCTATATCCAACTAATGTGTTTGTATGGTTAACGCCGTCATTACCGCTTCCACCCAAAAATGTGGAGCCCATTAATACAGTACCAAGCGAATTGAATTTGGCTACATAAATATCTGTTCCGTTAAGGAATTCTGTTCCATTAAAAATAAAATTAAGATAACCGCCTCCATTAAAAGAATTATCGTAGGTGCCGAAGGTTGTCGGGAAATTAGCTGAACCTGTAGCGCCATATAAAAATAAATTGTTAGTTACAGGATCAACAATTAAACTGGTAACAATTTCGCTTCCCACCCCACCCAGATACGTTGAGAATAAAAGTGTAGTTCCGGTTGAGTTATATTTCGTCACAACGACATCTGTATTTCCGGTATTCGGCGTATAGGTTGCAGCAAAAGTCATTTGATAAGCTCCTGCAGTGACAGGGTATCCATTATTAAATGCGGTACCGCCCGAATACAAATTACCCGCATTGTCATAAGTGGCGGTCATACCAAAATTATCGGCCGTAGAGCCGGACTGTGCTGCAAAAACAAGAATAGGATCAATTACTAATTCATATGCCGGATTATATCCTTTTGGGAATTCGAAGGAGACAACATTGTTTTTTAGTTTATACTGACAAGGTACTTCAATAATTTTTCCGTTAACTCTTTGGTAAGCGTAAGGCTTTTTCTCAGTAATAGAATCAATGCTTGTCGGAATTATTAGCTCACCATTCACTAACCTAATTTTGTTTACACCGCTGTATTTAAGTTGGATCTGTGTATAATCCCCACCCGGTTTTACATAAAAATTGTATTTGAGCCCTTGCGTTGAAGTAACAGCTTCATAATCTATATTCTTATAAATACCCCGGTAAAAGATGCGGTGATAATTTTTTACGTTCCCTTTCCATTTTGTTTTGTCGCTGCCAATGAAAAAATTCTCGTAATCGCTACCCTGTTCATAAGAATCATTTACGGCAAACTGATTACAACCTAAAAACTCCACCTTTATAGCATGACCTTTTACAATCGCATCTCCCTTTAAACCAATTCCTCCTCTGTGAAAACTCCGGTATGTTTTTTTATCGTATAAATTATAAGTGAGTCCTTTGTTTTCCATAAACAACAAGCCGCCATCAATTTGTACACGGTAGCGGATAAAATTTTCCCATTGTCCGAGGTTTTCGGTAAAGCGTAAAGCGGGGCTTACATGCGGCGTAACAACACGTTCCTGCGCAGTTATTGCAATAAAATGTAAGCTGAAAAGGTATAAAAGGAGTTTCCGCATTTTTGCTAACCAAATATAATGAAAGGATTGGGAATTTAAAAGGGCTGAGGCTTAATTGTTATTGGTTAATGGCTTTTAATTATTGAGTGCACACTATAAGCCTATAAATCAAGCCCTACAGACCTGTATACTTACGGAAAAGCTTGATGGCAAGTGCCAATAATACGATACCGAATACTTTCTTAAGTATAGCGATGCCTCCTGCACCTAAGAATTTCTCCAGTAAATTAAGGTGCCTGAGCACAAAATAAACTATAATTACGTTTATAATGATGGCGATGATGATTGAAACAATATTGTACTCGGCCCGGATGGATAATAAAGTGCTCAGCGTTCCGGTTCCTGCAATAAGCGGAAACGCAAGTGGAACAACCGATGCCGTGTTCGACATTTCATCTTTTGAAATTTTTACTCCCAAAATCATTTCGAAAGCAATAATGAATAATAAAATGGAACCCGCAATTGCGAAATCACCGATTTGAATACCGATAATATCCAGAATATAATTTCCTAAAAATAAAAACACAACCATAATACCGAAGGAAACCATTGAAGCTTTAGCCGCATCAATGTTTCCGGTTCTCTCTTTTAAACCAATAATAACAGGTATTGAACCTATCACATCAATTACAGCAAACAATACCATTGTCACTTTTAAAATTTCTATTATGTCAAATTTTAATTCCATTTTGGTTCCCGCCGATTTCGCGGATTTTCGCAGAGGTTTTATTTGGATTCTGCGCAGATCTGCGAAATCTGCGGGAAACTTTTCTTAATCTTCTAAGAGCCAAATCGCTTCGTTTAATTCATTCAAAGCCTTGTTGTTGTTTTGTTTCTTGGCTAAGTCTGCACCTCTTTTATAATATTCTAAGGCTTCCTTTTCCTTCTTTAATTTTTCAGCTGCTTGTCCCAATTGGTAATAACAAGGCAAATATTCTTTATTTAATTCCAATGTCTTTAAATACTGTTTCTCTGCTTCTTCGTATTTCCCTTCTCCAACAAATTCAACCGCTAAAGCATAATTCAGAAACACATCTTGCGGTTCTTCTTTCAGCATATGGATCAAATTATCTATTCTTGAACTCTTCATAAACCAGAAACCCGAAATCAGAAACGCGAAATATTAAGCTGAAGTAAATTGTTTTAAAAACCGTACATCATTCTCGAAGAACAAACGTAAATCCTTTACCTGATATTTTAACATCGCTATTCTTTCTATTCCCATTCCAAAGGCAAATCCTTTGAATTTATTAGAATCAATACTACAATTATCAAGTACTTGCGGGTCAACCATACCGCAACCTAAAATCTCAACCCATCCCGTATACTTGCAAACATTACAACCTTTGCCTTTACAAATAGTACAACTTATGTCAACCTCAGCGCTTGGTTCAGTAAACGGAAAATAACTCGGACGTAAACGTATTTGTGTTTCCTTGCCAAACATCTCCTGCGAAAAATATAAAAGCGTTTGCTTTAAATCGGCAAACGAAACTTTACTATCTATATACAAACCCTCCACCTGATGGAACTGACAATGCGCGCGGGCGCTTATGGCTTCGTTACGGTAAACTCTTCCGGGAGAAATTGTTCTGATAGGAGGTTTATTGTTTTCCATGATATGCACCTGCACGCTCGAGGTTTGTGTACGCAAAACCATTTCAGGATTTAAATTCACATAAAAGGTATCCTGCATATCGCGGGCCGGATGATTTTCGGGTGTATTCAAAGCAGTAAAATTATGCCAGTCATCTTCTATCTCTCTTCCTTCACTCACCGTAAAACCAATTCTTGAAAAAATATCAATAATCTGATTCTTTACTATACTCAAAGGATGCCTTGAACCGATTGATATGTTGGGATCACCGGGCAATGTCAAATCCAAATCTGAAGAAATGTTTGAATCGGTTGCCGCTTCATATTTTTCTTTTAAATGGTTTATTTTTTCCTGCGCTTTATTTTTTAAATCGTTTAATTTTTGCCCAAGTTCTTTTTTTAATTCAGGTGTAACTGTTTTAAACTCATCAAACAACACAGTTATCTCCCCTTTTTTGCTGAGCCATTTAATGCGGTATTCTTCCACCTGCTCTTTTGTATTAAGTGCCAGCCCTTCCACTTCTTGTAATAAGTTATTTATTTTTTCAAGCATATAATTTGCTAATGAGTGCAAAATTAAGCAATTTTAATTTGTCGCTATATGTTCAAAGCTTACTATATACTGTTTTTCCTTCTTTTTGTATCACTGTTTGTTGAGGCGCAGTATAAACACTATGAAATTCAGGATAAAGACACTGTAAACATCACGGATAATAATGACCTGAAACAAGGTATTTGGCGCGAAAACTGGCCCAATGGCGATTTAAAACTTGAAACCACTTATAAAGACGGAAAAAAAGACGGCCTTGAGATTACCTGGTACGACCACCCCGATTGCGTTGAACAGGAAGCATTTTATAAAGATGGAAAATTGGATGGTTCAGTTACTCACTATTCAAAAAGGTGCCGTAAGGATTTTCACGAAACCTATAAAAACGGCGTTAAACATGGTCCCGAAATTGAATATTACAATAATGGTTATCTAAAAGCCGAAGGCGTTTATAAAAACGGAAGCCTTGATGGTTATTATAGTGTATACGACCGCCGCGGCAGATTTAGTTTTGAAAGCAGAAGTACAAACAGTGAAGCCGACATAAAACCCAACAAAGACACCATCAATAACATTGTTTTTAATGTTCTTAAGCGGAATAATAAATGGAAAAAGACTTTAATCGTTGCTGATTTAACCGGCAGTATGTATCCTTTTGCACAACAAGTGAGCACCTGGCTAAGTCTGCATTTTACACGCGATTCGTTACGCCAAAGTTTTGTGTTTTTTAACGATGGCGACAGGAAAAAAGATGCCGATAAAAAAGTAGGCGTAACAGGTGGCGTTTACTTTTGCACAGCTACTAATGCCGACCAGCTTTTGCACGCCATGAACCTTTGCATCCGGAATGGGCAAGGTGGCGATGCGCCTGAAAACGTTATAGAAGCCATACTCTATGGACTAAAAAAAACGAGGAATATTGAGAACATTATTTTAATTGCTGACAATTGGGCAAAAGTGCGAGACATTAATTTAATAACAAAAGTTAAAGTACCTGTCAGAGTTTTGCTTTGTGGTGTTACAGAGGGTATGGAAATACATCCCGATTACCTGAATATTGCCTACAAAACAAAAGGCTCAATACATACTATTGAACAGGACATTACGGACTTACTACAACAATCGCCCGGGAAAAAATTCAGCATTAATGGTGTAGATTACATCATTAAAGGGGGAAACATAAGGGCCTATTAAACCTTTTGTCATACTTTATGACAAAAAAAGGTTGAAAACTCATTTAGCATGGTATTTGTGTATTTGACTTGTACAATTAACTTTGAAATAAATCTAAACACCATAATATGTTCGACAATAATGAATTTAAAAAATATGCTACCAAGCATATCGGTATTAATAGTCTGACTTTTGACAGCTATTCTTCACGCATTTCATCTTCTTTAACTCCATACATTATAGAAGAACGTCAGTTAAACGTTGCGCAAATGGACGTTTTTTCCCGTTTAATGATGGACCGCATTATATTTTTAGGAACCGGTATTAATGATCAGGTGGCGAATATCGTGCAGGCACAGTTATTATTTTTGGAATCGGTTGATGCTAAAAAAGATATTCAGATTTATATTAACTCGCCCGGCGGTTCTGTTTATGCAGGATTGGGTATTTATGATACGATGCAGATCGTTCGTCCGGATGTAGCCACTATTTGTACAGGCATGGCAGCAAGTATGGGCGCTGTATTACAATGTGCAGGTGCAAAAGGAAAACGTACAGCATTAAAGCATGCACGTGTTATGATTCACCAACCTATGGGCGGAGCAGAAGGACAAGCTTCTGATATCGAAATCACAGCCCGTGAAATTCAGAAATTGAAAAAAGAATTATATGAAATCATCGCTTTGCACAGCGGACAATCTTATGATAAAGTTTGGGCCGACAGCGA
>JAHEYE010000087.1 GCA_023251695.1 Sphingobacteriaceae bacterium
TTTCATGGCAACTATCGGCAGACGAGTTGAATCTAGTAAGACCGTAGTTTGGCCACGTAGTGTGACGGTACCGAAGAAAAACAGAATAACGTAAAGGGTAAATTTTCTCATCTAAAGTTAGACAGGCAAAACCTTAAAAGGT
Organism: Sphingobacteriaceae bacterium; assembly: GCA_023251695.1. Lineage (GTDB taxonomy): Bacteria > Bacteroidota > Bacteroidia > B-17B0 > Aurantibacillaceae > JAHEYG01. The sequence goes on from JAHEYE010000087.1 coordinate 143, forward strand.
TTAATCGCCTAAATCTAAGATAGTGAAATTTTAATGAATAAAAAGAAGGTTAAGATAGTTGTTTCAAGGCATTCCTAAGGCCATTGATAGCACCTTCCACATCTTCCATTTTACAGGTTCCAACCGAGAGGCGGTACCATGTTGAATTATCATCGGTACCGAATGCGTAAAAAGGAACAACTGCTACTTTCGCTTCATCTAAAATGTATTTGGTTACATCTTTCGTAGTTTCTAAAACTTTTCCTTCAGCAGTTTTCATACCGTGTAACTGAAAACGGATGGTTAAATAAATCGCGGCTTGCGGTGTTATGGCATCTACTTTGTAGCCTTCAGCTTTCAACTGCATAAAGCCTTTGTAAAATCCATCTAATCGGGCACTGATTTTTGTTTTTTGTTCTGCTAAGAATTTGTCGTATTGGTTTAAATCAGATAAGTATTTTGCAACCGCCATTTGTTCAGGCTTTGGTGCCCATGCGCCGATGTGGGTTAAAATGGCTTTCATTTTATCAATTATTTTTTTCGGTCCCATGCTCCAGCCAACACGTACACCGGTTGCAGCAAGTGATTTAGAAATTCCGTCAACGAACACTGTGTAATTCTTCATTTCCGGACGAAGGGAAACAGGATCATAATGTTTGGTGTTACCATGCGTTAATGCCCAATAAATCTGGTCGTACATTAAATAAACAGGTTTTGCTTCCGGGCCTCGACGGATATTCTCAGCTAAAATTAAATCACAAATTTCTTCCAGTCCTTCTTTACTGAAAACTGTTCCGGTTGGGTTTTGAGGTGAGCACAATGCAACGAGTGTAGCTTTTTGAATATGCGGTTTAATATCTTCAGCGCGTGGCATGAAATTTTGTTCAGGGGTAGCTTCAACAACAACAGCTTTCGCCCCATTTAAATAAGTGTAATGATTATTATTCCAAGAGGGAACAGCAAAAATAACAGTATCATTCGGATCTACTAGTGTGCGGAAAATGCTATAGATAACAGGACGTGCACCTGCGGCAATTAAAATTTCGGAAGAAGAATAATTTAATCCGCCACGTTCTTTTAATAATTTGGAAACTGCTTCGCGTAATTCGGGCATACCATCAGCGGCAGGATAATTCGTCAAGTCTTCATTATAGGCATCAATGATCGCTTGCTTTAATTCAGTTGGAATAGGGAAGACCTTCGGATTAAAATCACCGATAGTCATATTATAAATTTTTTCCCCCGCTTTTATTTTTTCATTTACTTCAGCGGCGAGTTTAATAATCTCAGAACCGATAATGTTTTCCGATAATTTCGAAACCTTCAAATCAACCGGCTTTTGCGCAGTGCTCATTGTAAAATAATTTGGGCAAACCTAAACTATTTCCAAACCAATAAAAAATGATTCATCCAAAAAAAATTATTTAGTATTAACAGTAAAATTTATTCTAGAACAATTATAAAATATGCATATAAAATATATGGGGAAAAAGCCATTTTGGGAACCCGACCAAGATTCATCTAAAATCACCTAAAATTTGGTCGATACAGGACCTAAATCCACCTAAAAAGGTTTAGGTTTTAGCACCAAAAACCCCCGTTTTGGTCGAATTTACGGGGGCGCCCCCTTGACTAAATCAATTTAAATAACAATATTTACTAGTACTAACTAAAATCTAAATATTCTAAATAATTTAGATATCTAAATAAGGGCCTATGAAAAGATTGCAATTAGAAGATCTTTCGAAACAATTAGGGTATTCAAAAACCTTAATCTCGATGGTACTAAACGGCAAAGCCGATCAGTACGGCATAAGCAAAAAAACACAGGCTATTGTTTTAGATGCGGTTTCAAAATTAGATTATACACCTAACAAATTCGCAAAAGCATTACGCACCGGTAAAAGTAATTTCATTGGTTTAATTGTTGCCGATATTTCTAACCCCTTTTATTCAACCATCGCAAAAAATATTGAAGGCACTTTATTCGATCGTGGTTATAATTTAATGGTGTGTAGTACTGATGAAGATGAAGAACGCGAAAGGAAACTGATCGACATGATGATCAATCAACAAGGTGTCGACGGAATCATACTTGCTTCAACTTTTAAAAATGCCGATTATTTTAATAATCCGCGTTTCACAAAAACACCTTTAGTATTTATCGACCGTATCCTTCCTTTGTTTAACGGGAACTTTGTTGTTACTGATAACTACGGTGGCTCAAAAGAAATTACTGAAGCTTTAATTAAGAAAGGGTGCAAGAAAATTTTGTGTTTGTCAATCACGCCATCTTATATCAGTACCATCGACGACCGTATTAAAGGTTATACCGATTCGGTTGAGAAACATAACCTGAACTTAAGTGATGAATTTATAGTGCCAATTAATTTCAATAAAATTCAGGAAGATACTTTAAGCGCATTAAAGAAAATATTTTATTTGCACCCCGATTTAGATGCTATTTACGCTTTGAATAACCACTTAGCAACAGCTACTTTAAAAGCACTGAAAGATAAATCAATTTCAAAATACTACGATAAAATTAAATTAGCTTGCTTCGACGACATCGAATTATTTAATTTAGTAGATAAACCTATTCTGTCAGTTTCGCAACCTGTTGATGATATTGGCCGCAACGCAACATTACTCACACTTGATATTATTGATGGCAAGAAGGAAAATAAATCGATGATTGTGTTGCCAACTTCATTGATTGTCCGCTAATTCTTCAAAGAGTTCCACTTCTGTTAAAGGATTGAACAGATAAACTGTTCCTGTAGAAATTTCTATACAGCGGAAACGCTTTCTGATTTTTTCCCCTTTTTGAAAAACTTTATTTCCGTTATACAGGAATACACTTTTAAAAGGAAGGTATTCTAAGAATACTTGCCCGGCATTTTCATCGTACAATTTTAAGGTTCTTAGCAAATGTGTATCCGTACAGCTTGAAGCTGCAGGATTTTGTATGTATTGCCGGATGGCATACAATACATCAACAGGAAAAACCTCCGGCACCAAAAAAGGCTGCATTAATATTTTGAATTCGTTTTTCCATTCTTGTCCGTGTGGCGCAACTGAATTTTTGAATTTATTAAAGGTGGTGAGATGTGCGACTTCGTGAATGAGTGTAATGAGAAAAGAATATTTATTTAAGTTGTGATTCACGGTAATCACATGATTCATTCCTTTTTGTGGAGAAGAATAATCGCCCAATTTCGTACTACGCTCTTTTTTTATTTTTAATTTGAAATCGTAATCCACAATCCACATTGCCATGGCTTCAACAACCGGTTCCGGTATGTATTTTTTTAGTACATCGCAGTTCTTTTCGAATTGTATAGCACGCGCATTCATGGCATTAAATTACAAAGCAAATAAAAACAGATCCGGTTTAATTCTCAGAATTTTCAACAGCTTAATGCTTACGGTGGTGTTTGTAGTATTTAAGGTATTCGGTAAAGGCCTCACCTTTTTGGAATCCCGGCCCGTAAATATATTCTTTTACCACTTGTGCCCATTCGCGGTGACTAAGTGACTCATCAAATACACTCGCTTCAATGGGCGGACCAAACTGAATGTGGATGTCTTTATTGGTCGCTGAAAACATTTCATCCGGTAAAAAAAACATTTCGATATTCGCTCTGATTCCTAAACGTTTCCGCCACATAGCAAAATTGTAAAAGAAGTTGGAATTTTTTCCGTGAATGAAAGTAGGAATAATAGGACTGCCATATTGAACCGCTTTGCTCACAAAACTTTTCTTCCAATCCAGGTCTTTTATTTTTCCTTTTTGTCGTCTTGATACTAAGCCAGCCGGAAAAACCAGAATTGCTTTTTCGGTAGAATACTCGTCAACCACCACTTTTAATGCAGAGTTGGCTGTATTCCCCACTTTATTTACCCCTACAAATAAATCACCATAATTTTCTAAGTTCTTTAAAATATCATTAACAAAAAAAACGGTGTCTTTTCTTACCTGACTCACTGCATGAATCAGGGCCATGCCATCCAATCCACCCAGCGGATGATTAGCAGCAACAATTACTTTTCCTGATTTCGGAATATTTTCGAGCCCGGTCCACTTAACTTTAGCGCCAACATAATCTAACCCTCCTTTATTAAAATCGTGACCGAAAAGATGTTTTTGATGATTAATCCCATAATTGATATCATCCTGATGAAGTTTACGGATGATATAGCGGAGAAAAAAGCCGGGTAAATATTTATGGAGCTTAGGGGCTTTTGTTCTAAGTACCTTATCAATATCTACGTGTTTAGTATCTGTCATTCAGTTTGCAAAGGTAACAAAGCATTGTTAATATCCTTAACAGCAAATTTACCTTCTTTTTATGTTCTCGTGAATTTATGAAAACCGCTGCAGCCCTCGTCAAATAAGGCTTTCAAGACGATTGACAAGAGTATCCATTACGAAAAAAATCGCAGCAAAATTATTAACAGAATTCAAGTTTTCAACAAAAGTGGTAAAAAATGGGGTAAAGTGGTAAAAAGTGGTAAAAATCCGTTATTTTTGACCCCAACCATAAAACCCTCTAATGTCCAGCCTGATAGGAGAATTTGATTGTAAAGTAGATGCCAAAGGCCGCATCATGTTTCCGGTTGATTTACGTAATCAACTGGAGGCTGCTTTTGACCTCGGTTTTGTGATTAACCGCAACCTGCACCAAAAATGTTTGGTATTGTATCCGCAAACTGAATGGAATCGATTAAATAAAAAATTGAGCAAACTCAACCGTCTTATTAAAGCGAATGATGTGTTTGTAAGAAAATTCAATGGCGGCGCAACACAATGTAATGCCGATGCACAAGGAAGAATTTTAGTTCCGAAAGCCTTAACTGAATACGCAGATATTAAAGCTGAAGTTAAAGTATTAGGAAGCAATAATGTGATTGAAATCTGGGATAAGAAATTATATGAAGAATTCTTATCGACGGATGTAAATATTGAGAAGTTGGCAGAAGATGTACTGGGAGGATTAAATTTTAACGATGATGATGGTGAGTAATCATTATCACATCCCCGTTCTTTTACAAGCATGTGTTGATAGCCTTCAAATAAATCCTAACGGTATTTATGTTGATCTGACTTTTGGCGGTGGTGGTCATTCGAAAGAAATTTTAAAACATCTTGGAAAAGATGGAAAATTAATTTCTTTCGATCAGGATGCTGATTCTGCAGAAAATGTGCCGGATGATAAACGTATCATTTTTGTACAGCAGAACTTCCGTCATATCAAAAATTACCTCAGGTTAAACGGCGTAAGTAAAGTGGATGGCATTCTCGGTGATCTTGGTGTTTCATCACATCAGTTCGATGTGGCCGAAAGAGGTTTCTCGATCCGTTTCGATGCTGAACTAGATATGCGGATGAATCAAAACAGCGATTTATCAGCTTACGAAGTGGTGAATGAATATGATGAAAAACAACTCACTTTCATTTTCAGAACATACGGAGAATTGGATAATGCATTTAAACTGGCAAAAGCAATTTGCGAAGCAAGGAACGGATCATCGCTTAAAAGCATAAATGAATTTAAACAAGCGATAAAGTCTTGCACACCAAAATTTGAGGAGAACCGTTACCTGGCAAAAGTATTTCAAGCCATACGAATGGAAGTGAATCAGGAAATGGAAGCATTAAAAGAATGTTTAACGCAATGTGTTGAGGTTCTTAAACCGGGAGGAAGATTAGTAATAATGTCATATCACAGTCTGGAAGACAGATTAGTGAAGAATATTATGAAAACGGGAAACATTGAAGGCAAAGAAGAGAAGGATATCATCTTCGGAACAAGTACGAAAGTATTTAAACTGATTGGCTCAAAACCAACAGTTCCAACCGAAGAAGAAATTAAAAATAACAGTAGGGCACGAAGCGCAAAACTGCGTGTGGCCGAAAAACTTAGTCCGTAGGACGATGAAAAAAATTAAGAAGAGAAATTAAATTATAAATGTCCGGCGGAGTAAAGTCCAACGGACTAAAATTTAAAGAACAAAAAACAAAAAGTGTCTAACAAATTCCGGGAAGTTCCAAAAGCGGAACATGTACAAAAAGATCTTGAAAACGTTGAATCGGAAAATTCAACAACGGACACCCCTCCCCCTAAAAAGCGCAAAAAAGGAGTACTCGCAAAGGCACTTTCATCGGTGTTCAGCGGTACATTTTTAACAAATGAAAGCACACTTAAACACGTGCCATTCATCTTATTTCTTGCATTTATTGCAATCCTCTATATCGCGAATGGCTATCAGGCGGATGATAAGATACGCGAGGTAAATAAAATTACAAATGAACTTAAGGAGTTACGCTCTGAATACATTTCAACCAAATCAGACTTAATGTTTGTAAGCAAACAAAGCGAAGTGGCGAAAGCAGCGGAGCCAATGGGTATTAAGGAGCCTGTTGTTCCCCCAATGAAAATCGAAACCGATTCACTAAAACCACAAATCAATTAATTGGAAAATAAAAAGGACATATTGAGCCGCGCATATTTAGTGTATGTTATCATGTGCATTTTTGCCCTTGCCATCCTTTACAGGATTTGTGTCATTCAATTTAAGGAAGGGGATATGTGGAGAAAAAAATCGGAATCATTTACAACTAAGGTTTTCGAAATTGAAGCGGTACGCGGAAATATTTTTGATGTAAACGGAAACTTATTGGCAACATCTTTACCTTATTACGAAGTTGCTGTTGATATAAATGTTCCCGGCCTTGATAAAAAAACATTCAAGGATAACAGAGATTCACTTGCTTATAAGCTGAGCGAATTATTTGGAGATAAAAGTAAAAAAGAATATCTGAAAGTATTAAACGATGCGCGTGAAAGCGGCGATAATTATGTTGTCATTCATAAAGATGTTTCCTATAAAGATTTACAAACAGTAAAGACCTTCCCGATTTTTAAACGCGGTCGCCGTGGTGGTTTGGTAACCTTGCAAACCAATAAACGTGAACGCCCATTCCAGATGTTGGCAGCAAGGACAATTGGATTATCCCGTCCCGGTATTAAGGCCGTCGGTTTAGAAGGAGCTTTTGATAGTGTATTATTGGGAATTCCCGGAAAACGCTTAATGCAAAGAATTGCCGGCGACGTATGGCGTCCGATTAATAACGAGAGCGAAGTTGAACCTAAAAACGGAAACGATCTTTATACAACAATTGATGTAAATATTCAGGACGTTGCCGAACATGCTTTATTAAAAACATTAGTTAAAAATAATGCTTCGTATGGTTGCGTGGTTTTAATGGAAGTAAAAACCGGAGAAGTAAAAGCGATTGCAAATTTAACCCGCGGTGATAAAGATTCAACCGCTTACTACGAGAATTTAAATTATGCGATAGGTTATGCTACTGAGCCCGGTTCTACTTTCAAATTGGCATCTATGCTGGCTGTAATTGATGATTACAATGTTTCGCTGGATGAAAAAATTTATGTGGGCAATGGTAAAGCCATGTTCTCTGACCTTGAGATGAAAGATTCGCATGCGCCTGAAACACCAACTTTAACAATACAACGCATTTTCGAAACTTCATCAAATATTGGCGTGGCAAAGCTGATCACTAAATATTATTCCAAAAACCCACAGGCATTCATCGATAAATTAAATTCTTTTCATTTAGATAAACCATTAGGACTTCCAATTCCGGGCGAAGGCATTCCAAGAATTAAACAAACTAAAAATAAGGATTGGTACGGCACCTCCTTAGCATGGATCAGCCATGGCTACGAAAGTTTGATTACCCCATTACAAACACTTACACTTTATAACGCAATTGCCAATGGTGGCAAAATGGTAAGACCAAGATTTGTCCGCGAAATCGAACAGAATGGTATGAGTGTAAAAAAATTCGGAACAGAAGTGATAGATGAAGAGATTGTAAAAAAGGAAACTGTTCAAAAGGCAAAGTTACTAATGGAAGGTGTTGTAAAGCGCGGTTCAGGAAAAGGGCTGAACGTAAGTGCCTTTCAAGTTGCAGGTAAAACAGGAACAGCCAAAATTTCGAGGAATGGTAAATATGAGAAAACATATCAGGCCTCTTTCGTTGGGTATTTTCCGGCCGACAAACCACTTTACACTTGTATCGTCATCATCAATTCACCAAGTAATGGAATTTATTATGGTGGTCTCGTAGCTGGTCCGGTATTTAAAGAAGTAGCTGAAAAAGTGTATTCGGGCAGCCTCGATTTTATTGAGCCAATTAATCAAAAGCAAAATTTGCTGACTAAAGTTCCTGATGTTATTAAAACAAAAGCAAGTGAATTGGAATTGGTATGTAAAACATTTTCAATCCCTGCTAAAACTGCAAGTGAAGAAAATAAGTACGTAAGCCGCACAGGTTCCGACTCAAACCGTGTAGTGATGGTTCCTTATAATGTGGAGGGATTATTGAAGAAAGGTGTTGTGCCAAACTTACAAGGATTATCAGCTAAAGATGCTTTGTACTTATTGGAGAATAATGGCCTTAATGTAAAACTTTTTGGAGTTGGAACTGTAAGACAACAATCTATTGAAGCAGGAAAGAAATACAATAGAGGGGATAAAATAAGTTTAATACTGAGTTAATTGAAATTATTAAGCGATATAATTTATAAAGCACGCATTGAAGAAGTTTTTGGTTCAACCCACATTGCTATTTCTTCAGTGACGTTTGACTCACGCAAAGTAAAAAAAGACACTTTGTTTGTGGCCACGCGCGGTACGGCAACCGATGGACATAAATTTATTGAGACTGCGATTGAAGCGGGAGCGGCGGCCATTGTTTGTGAGGAAGTACCTGAAGTAATGCGAGAGAATATCACGTATGTAAAAGTTACAGATTCGACACAGGCTTTAGGGTATGCAGCCTGTAATTATTACGATAATCCTTCACAGAAAATAAAATTGGTTGGTGTTACAGGAACAAACGGAAAAACAACAACTGTTACTTTATTGTACAATTTATTCAGGACCCTGGGTTATCATGTCGGCTTATTATCAACCGTAGAAAATAAAATTGATAACACTGTTATTCCGGCCTCTCACACAACACCGGATGCTTTATCCCTTAACGAATTATTAGCAGCCATGGTGGAGCAGGGTTGTGAGTATGCATTTATGGAAGTAAGCTCACATGCCGTAGTTCAGAACCGTATCGCCGGCATTCAGTTTAGCGGCGGGGTGTTCAGCAACATTACACACGATCATTTGGATTACCACAAAACATTTGACGAGTACATAAAAGCCAAAAAGAAATTTTTCGATAGCCTTCCTGAAACTGCCTTCGCCCTAACGAATAAAGATGACAAAAACGGAATGGTGATGCTTCAAAACACAAGGGCAAAAAAATATTCGTACAGTTTATTAAATGTTGCAGATTTCAAATGCAAAATACTTGAAAACCACCTGAACGGATTATTACTGAATATTAATAATCATGAAGTGTGGGTGAAATTGATTGGTACGTTTAATGCTTACAATGTTACGGCAGTTTATGCTGTAGCGAGTTTGTTAAAACAGGATCATGTAAATATTCTTACAACACTAAGTAATCTGAACTCAGTTGAAGGCCGTTTTCAATATATAAAATCTTCTGGCGGCGTAATTGGTATTGTAGATTATGCGCATACGCCCGATGCATTGAAAAATGTTTTGGAAACTATTAAGGACATCAGAACAGGAAACGAACAAGTGATAACACTGGTTGGTTGTGGCGGCGATCGTGATTCGGCTAAACGTCCAATCATGGCCAACATAGCTTGTCAGTATAGCAATAGGGTTATTTTAACTTCTGATAATCCAAGAACAGAAGACCCGGAAGAAATTTTAAATCAAATGCAAAAAGGGGTGGACCCTGTTGAAGCAAAAAAAACTTTACGCATAAGCGACAGGAAAGAAGCCATTAAAACCGCATTAACACTCGCAAAAAAGGGCGACATCATTTTGATTGCCGGCAAGGGCCACGAAAAGTATCAGGAGATAAAAGGCGTGAAACATCATTTTGATGACATGGAAATTTTAAAGGAGAATATAAAAACATTGGGAATATAAATGCTATACTATTTATTTCAATATTTAGATAAAATGGATTTCCCGGGAGCCGGAGTGTTTCAATACATTTCCTTCCGCGCAGCATTTGCTTTGATTACTTCGTTGCTTATCACACTTGTTTTTGGTAAGCGCATTATCAATTTCATCCGCAAAAAACAAATCGGCGAAACCATCCGTGAACTGGGTTTAGAAGGACAAGTTCAGAAAACCGGAACGCCAACCATGGGCGGCTTAATAATTCTGGCAGGAATCATAATTCCAACTTTGTTATTCGCCAAAGTATTTAATATCTACATCATCTTAATGCTCATCTCAACCATTTGGCTTGGCGGCTTAGGTTTTTTGGATGATTACATCAAAGTATTCCGTAAAAATAAAGAAGGTTTACAGGGAAAATTTAAGATCATTGGTCAGGTTGGGATAGGTTTGATTGTAGGAAGTGTATTATATTTTCATCCGGATGTTGTAATAAAAGAACGTATTACCCCCGGTAAAACAGACATTATCTCAATGTCGCAAGGAACCAAAAAAGAAGTGTCGCCACCTAAATACGCCGAAGTTCCAACAAAGACATTAAAAACTACAATTCCGTTTTTAAAGAATAACGAATTAGATTACGGAAAATTTATTTCATGGGCTTGTGAGGATTGTGCTAAGTACGGATGGTTGATTTTCATTCCAATAGTAATATTTTGGGTAACCTTCACATCAAACGGTGCAAATATTACCGACGGTATCGATGGATTAGCTGCTGGTTCAAGTGCAATTATTGGAGTCACGCTAGGGATTTTGGCTTACGTTTCCGGTAACAAAATTTTTGCAGATTATTTAAATATTATGTATCTCCCCAATACGGGTGAGTTGGTGGTATTCGCAGCCGCATTTATCGGAGCTTGTGTTGGTTTCTTGTGGTATAACTCATATCCTGCCCAGGTTTTTATGGGTGATACAGGAAGTTTAGCAATAGGTGGAATAATTGGAGTTTTCGCTATTGCCATCCGCAAGGAATTATTGATTCCTATTTTATGCGGAGTGTTTTTAATTGAAAACCTTTCTGTTATCCTGCAGGTAGTCTATTTCAAATACCAAAAGAAAAAACGCGGATTGGAATATGCGCAGGCACACCGCTTATTTAAAATGGCACCGCTGCATCATCACTACCAGAAAGTAGGCATGCACGAATCAAAAATTGTGATGCGTTTTTTTATTATCGGTATCACATTAGCAGTATTAACCATTGTAACACTCAAGTTAAGATAAGTGAAAAAGAGAATGGTCATATTAGGCAGCGGCGAAAGCGGAGTAGGCAGTGCAATACTGGCTAAACAGAAGGGCTATGAAGTTTTTGTTTCAGATAAAGGTGCTATCAAAGAAAAATACAAAACACCATTACAAGAAAACAATATTGCTTTTGAAGAAGGTAAACACAGCGAAGATCTGATATTAAGTGCAACTGAAGTTGTCAAAAGTCCGGGCATACCCGAAAAAACAGAATTGGTACAAAAGATAAAAGCAAAAAATATTCCTGTTATCTCCGAAATCGAATTCGCGGGTCGCTATACCAATGCCAA
>JAHEYE010000088.1 GCA_023251695.1 Sphingobacteriaceae bacterium
CGTTTTGTAAGGAGTAACAAAGGTTATGCCTGCGGTATCGGCAGTGTGTATTGGTTATTCATGATCCTTCCTTTTTTTATCGGCGATATCATCGGCATTATGTTTGGTCCGGCATTAGCAATTGTGGGAGCCACGATAAGTTTTTTGGAGATTAGAAGTAAGGAAGTAAAGTAATTATTATAGCTTAACGATTTTTTTAGCTGAAATTGTTTTTCCGAATTTTTGTAAGTGCAAATAAAACATACCACCTTCAATTTCTTGCAAATCTATTTGTTGTTTCTTGTTTTGCAATTTATATCGTTTTATTTCTTGCCCTAAAACATTCACAATTCTTAATTCTGCATCTTCAATTTTGAATTCATCATTCAAAATTTCAACATTCAAAATCCCATTGTTTGGGTTCGGACTAATTCTTATACCGATAGCTATCGGGGCATCATCCTTAATCCCAAGCCCTCCAACAGTAACCACAACTGTATCATTTGTAATATTCCCACATAAGTTCTGTTGCACCACATAAGTTGTAGTTGTAACAGGTTTTACATACAAACCACTTGTATTGGTTGCGATTTGAACTGTGCCATTGTACCAATTGCAATTTAAATTTGAGATTTGCTGACCAATAAAAGCACTATCACCTGAATTTATGGTGACATTATTTCCAGCAAAGGCGGGCATACCGCCAGGTATGCTGTCGATGGGAATAACAAAAACATCGTCGATGTAATAGTAAGCATATTTAGGAGCGACAGCGGACGAATTAAATGTTAAAGTATCGGTTGTTGCATCGGTATTAAAATTTCCTATAGTAATATATTGTTCGTTATTTGTTGCTTGAAAAATTCCACCAATGAAATTCCAATTAAGAGTGTCTCTATTAATCTTGTTTCCAAAACCTTTTATTTGGGTAGGATAATTTAATAACCATGAAGGGCCGGTAAGGTTAATCTGATTATTTGATAAGTATGCGCCCAAATTATTGCAGCCTAGTCCGCACCAATTTGCCTCATTAGTATAAAATCCAACGAAGTAGCATTTTCCGTTTGTGAGTGACGTTGAAAGTTGGATTTGAGCATATTCTCTAAGATTAGATGCCAGACCATCATAACCATATACGCCAGAATATGCAATTCCTGCCTTTGCATATTGGAAACATGGAGTCCCACCACAATACGGGACGCTAATAAAAGAAGAGCAGCCATTGTAATAGTCAGGCGAACCAGATGAAGTAGGGTTTATCCATCCCATAGCCTTAGGTAATTGATTTGTTGTACTTGGGCATGAGGTATACGTTTCAAAGCTTCCGTTAGGAACAAGATTAAATTGCCCCAGGCAATTTAATCTTGTTATTAGAATAACTATACAAACTGAATTTCTCATGGGAGAAGACTTACAAACTATTTCTGGATAATTATTTTTGTAATAACTTTTTGCCCCGTCCGGGGTTCTAAAACATCAACAAAATAAATTCCGCTTTTTGCATCAAGAATAAAACTCGAATTGCCGTTCGAGACTGGAAGTGTATTGTTGTAAATGTTTTTGCCTGTTACGTCTTTTACAGAAATATGCAATTCTCCTTCAAGAATACCAAAGGGTGAAATGTTAATTACACCGTTGCTCGGATTAGGAAAAATAATTACATTAAAATTCCCATTTGTCTCGATTTCTGAACCGCTAAACCCTTTGGTGAATCGATTATTTTGTGGAGCGCAATTATCATTAAAGAATTTGACTGTTTTATAAACAGAATTATATAACGCCCTCGCCTGATAAACTACCGCCCCATCGATATTAGGGCATAGAAAAGCTAAATTGCTTAACGTAGTACTATCGCTTGAATTAAAGCCTATGGAGTCAATTAAATTTTTAATATAAAGGCCATAATAGGTTTTATAATTGTTCTCGATATTATTAGTTGGTGTAAACGCAGATAAATTTGCCTGAGCTATTGCAATATTTCCGGCTGATAAATCGTCTTCAATATTACTCAGCTTTCCAAACGTATTAGGCTGATTTATTGAATAAAAATTCTGAAGAATGGGAGAACTGGCTTTGATTGAAGGGTCCGTCTTTAAAATGTGATACAAATGATTCTTGCCAATGAATTTGCTTTCGTTTATGTTAACAGAAAAAGTAATCTGATCCATTGCAATTTGCTCCATCGTTTGAACATCAGATGCCGAAATTGAAGAGGCAGGCGGACTTCCACTACCGCCTCCCGAGCAAGGTCCGCTAGGACACGATGTTAATGGTCCAGATGCATAAATAATTGTTCCAGGATTAACATATATATTTAAAATAGTGCTTCCAGTTCCAAAACCACCAGAACCATTTGGGTTATATTGTGATGGTATTTGACGAACATGAATTGGGGAGAAGGTTGCATCCGCAAAACCAGCAACGAAAGTTTTAAAAACTCCCGCCGGCCATAAACCCAACCATTGATCATCAACAGGTAAAGTCGGTGAACCTAACGTACCCGTAACAGCAGCGTTATTTAAAACAAAACCATATTTATGTGATTGCATTACATTGTTTAAAAATAGGGCAGGGTTTGACGGTACACCATCAAACTCAATACCACTGTAAGTTTGCTTCACATTGTTACAGCGCACATTTAGGTTGGTACTCATGCTTTCATAAATACTGTGCATTAAAGTGTTTGTAAACACAGCACTCGGCCCCGTAACTGCATTGTTGAAAATTGAATTACCAAAAGAAGCAGAATTTAGGTTATTGCTATAGTTAACACCAAATTGCGGGGTTGCAGGAATAAAAGGATCATCCAATAATGTAATGCAATTAGAATTAGTGAGCACATTTTTGGCTGCCCAATTTGCAGAATAGATTCCTCTGTTAACATTGCTGATCTGATTTGAATTATGATTTACGGTTGTACCTGCAATTTTTACTGCCGGATTAGGAGGAATCACGTTGGCACAATAAATGGCATTCTCCACATATTGTGTTGTTATCGTAAATGTAGGCAAATGCGGCTGAATGGTATTTCTGTCAATATTAATTTGCCCCGAATATTGTCCGTTTGCAGAACTTATAACCGGAGGTAATGTAACAAAACCGTAGTTCGCATTAAAGGTGATCGCACTTTCTACATTGTAAAGTTTGTTATCACTGACATCTACTTTTTTGAATCGGTTTGTTGTCATATAAAATCCATATTTTCCTTGCGGTAATGGTAAACGGGAAGGCGGAAGAACTTGGGTGCTTCTTACATCACAATAATTAATCTGATGCTCAAAATAATTGTTAGTGAACACAGCCCTGCTGCAATCAAAAAATTGATTTATGAAACTGCCAACAGGAGTACCCGATATAACACGGATACGGTTATTCTGGCTTCTCGCTGCAATAGCATTTATACCGATACCACCGGCGGGGGTAGGTGGGCTCCCAATGGTAACTGTATGGGTGTTTTGGAAAACATTATTTACGCTTGTAAAATTGGAAGAAGATGCATCAATACCTACAACCAGATTATCGAAAACATTGATATTAGGCGGACCGTTTTGTCCGATTTTAATTTCGTAATAGGTTGGCGTTGCGGTAGGGTTTAAAGTAGTTCCAACATTTTGCAATACAATACCTGCCTGCGGAAAAGTTCCTAAAAGAGTTGTGGTTGGTGTATAAGTATTACTGACGTAAGGACTTCCTAACGGCAACAACGGATTAGCCCACGTTGCTTTTACGTTTGCTGTTTGAGCCGAAGTGGGAATAAACGGTGTAAATGTATTGTATGCAATTAGGCGACTGGTGAAAATCGTGTTTTGAATAACAAAGCGATACTGAGTTGAAGGTGTAGTCGAATAAGTATAGTTAGAAATTCTAATACCAACATTATTTTTATTAAAAACTCCTTGATTTGAAGATAAAATCTGTAGTGTTCCGGGAAGCGCGGTGGTAAGGTGGCCAGGAATATCAACTGCGACAAGAGCATCCTCAATTAAGAAGTTGTTAAGTAAATTAACTTGTCCTGTTCCCGGACCGTTAGTTATTGCATCTTTTATTACTATACCTTGCCACATAGTTTGACAGGCGTACAAGTGGCTTTTGTCAATGGTTAGCACAGCACTATTGTCAACAATTAGCTTTACACCTGGCATGAACTTCAATTCGCAATTAGAAAAAGTAACAGCGGCTCCAGGTGCTATTGTTAAATCGGTATTAACGCACAACGATTTATTAGTTATAACCGTTGTTACAGCAATGGAGAGCGGAGCGTTGGATGTACAAGAAGGACAACATGGAATAATAGAAAAAGTAAACACCACGGAGTTGGTACAGCCCGCAAGATTGGTCCCAAAAACCGTGTAAGAAGTTGTTGAGAATGGAAAATCAGTAACAACAGAAGAGTTGGAAGCTGCTAAAGAACCAACAGCAACCCAGGTATATGTATTGGCGCCTGATACGGTAAAGCTGATCGCTGTGCCAGCGGCTGAGGAGCATAAGTATGGAACGGATGGAGTAACAGTAAGGTTTGGAACGGGTGCAACATTTACTAAAACTGTTTGAGAGTTTATGCAATCCACGGAACTTGTACCTGTAACCGAATAAACTGTGGAAACACTTGGGGTTACTACAATAGAATTCCCTACAATATTCCCAGGATTCCAGGTATAAGTACTAACACCACTCGCTGTTAAAGTACTCGAATTTCCGGGACATATCGTTGTAGGAGAAGCACTGGCAAATATCACAGGAGGAGGAATCACTGTAACAACAGTCGTGTAAGAAAGTGAACAACTACTAGAAGCTGCAACAATGGGTACATTATATGTTACGGTAACCGTATAAGTACCGGCTAAAGTATAAGTATGTGGCGTATATGTGCCGCTTATTACAGTTGGGCTTCCATCACCAAAATTCCAATTAAAGTAACTGGTTGAAGTAGGTGTGGGACAGCCGTTCATGAAAAAATTGGTTTGGCTATTAGGGCATTGATTGTTCGGAGAGAACGACAGATTAAAATTTATTTCTTTTATACTAACTTCATCAATAAAAATGTAAGGAAAATCATAACTATATACCGGGCTTCCTACAATCTTGGAGTTAGGATCCATGGTGCAGGTTCCAACAACAGTTGGGGTACTAGGAACGTATGTTCCTAGAGACCCAATGTGGTTTCCGATCATCAAATATTGTTCCGACCCAGATGCACAATAAATAAATTTAATTTCTCTCCAAGTAGTTGCATCATTTAGAACGTTTGGGTTGGTTTCTGTATAAACAGGAATCGGTCCGCTTGGTATCGAATTCATTGTTGCATAAGAAGGATTAGCGCAAGTTAAGGTTTTACTTAGATAAACATCCAATCTGTCATTATCCCAATTTTCGAAATCTGCTCTACTAACCCAAAAGGAAACTTCATACGCAATATTTGTTGTCATTGGGGTATTCAATTCTGTTTGAATATATTCTGCCCAGTTTGGTCCTGTGGCATTCCAGCCAGTATAGATTCCTGCAAAAGCATTTGCACCACTACCCAGGTTTAGCGCATTTTGAAACCCCCAGCCTCTAGCGCATGGGATAGTAACGTTTGCTAAGGTAGCTGTAGTACTAAACAAATCGGGTGTTCCCCAGGTCGGACTTGTCCACCCATTAGCATTGTTTAATTGCGAATGATATGTTACGGTCAAGCTTTGTGTTTCAAAACTCCCATTACAAACCATTTCGCAATTTGGCCCGACAGAACCTAAAGCACAAGGAAGAGCACGTACCTTACAAGAAGGATCGCCAATTTGTAAAAGACCTAAATTAAAATAAGCAGTAATATAGGGATCCATAGGATTGGTAATATCCTCTCTTATAGTTTTGAGATAAAAATTGATTCCTGGAACCGTACTGTAAGCTATTAAATTCAAAACAGAATCCGCAGGGGAACTAATACTATCGGTTGAGATAAGCACAAGTCCCGAACAGATGCCGGTACTTAATTCGACTTTTCTGATTTTTTTATTGTTCGTCCCTCCAATATTTTCAATAGTTATTTCCGTTGTTCCGGTAGCCGGTGTAAAAAGAAACCAACCATCATTGGTGTTTTGATTAATGTTACTAATAGTAGAGGTAGGCGAAATGGTTAAAGCTCCCGCACAGGTCGTACCGGGTGTTTGAGATTTTATTAACAAAGCGTTTAAAGCAAATGCTAAAGTAAAAAGAACGGTGTTTATTTTTTTCATTGCATTTTGATTAATAATATTAAGGAAAGAAACCTATTATTAAAAGTATAAAAAAAAACTGAAAATCAAAAGAAAATCTTTTATTAAAAAGTACTCATAAATGGCAAAATTATAGCCTTATTCCTATTACGTAAACATTCCTTCGCTAGTTCATCAAGCTCAGGACAGGCTTCCTCGTTTGCTTTTTTATAGGCGAATGCCTATAACGCAAACATTCCTTCGTCAAGCTCAGGACAGGCTTCCTCGTTTGCTTTTTTATAGGCGAATGCCTATAACGCAAACATCATCCACTTGTTCCAAATCATTTTTCCAGGTATTAAAGATGCTTTCCAGTTTTTCTTTTTGTTGGCTGAGAGGTTGAGAAGCAATTTCAGTTAAGGTATTGCTGAATTGTTTGTATTTGAATTTTTTTCCGGTTGGTCCGCCAAATTGGTCAGAGTAACCATCGGTGAGTAAATATAAAATGTCGCCTTTGTTATAGTTTACAGTCTGTAAAGTAAACGAATCTTGTTTTTCACCTTGTCCCACCGGCATTTTATCGTAGCCTAATTCGTTTAATTGTTTATTGTCAAATAATAAAACGCGGTTGTTGGCCGAAGAGTAGGTGATGGTTACATTGACATCCCCCTGTCCACCTGAGGCGGACTGTCCCCCTTCAAAGGGGGAATGTTCGAAACAAACTAAAGTTCCATCAAAACCATCTTTTTGTTCTTCTTTCGATATACTTTCAATTAATTTTTTCCTTACGAAATTTAAAATTTCATGCGGCTCATAAATCCCTTTTTCATTAATAGCTTCACTTAAATAACCGATGTTCAGCAAACTCATAAATGCACCGGGAACTCCATGCCCTGTACTATCACACACAGCGAGGTAGAACAATTCCTTGTTTCTGGTTTCTTGTTTAGGATTTGAACTAGAAACAAGAAACCCGGAACCAGAAACTTCCGTCGCCCAATAAAAATCACCGCTCACAATATCTTTCGGTTTAAATAAAACAAAGTGCTCTTTTAAATTCGATTTCAGCAAATCTTCATGCGCCAATAAAGTGTATTGAATCCGTTTCGCGTAATTAATAGAATCTACAATGGCTTTTTGTTTTTCTTCTATGATTATTTTCTGCTTCGTAATTTCTTTATTGGCAGATTGTTTATGTTTAAACGCGCGGAAAGAAATGAAGGCAATGATTAACATCAGTACAAATCCAAACACACCACCGTAAGTAAATAAACGCTGCTTGGCAATTTCCGCTTCATGTTTGTTCTGTTGGATCAGCCTGATATTAGCTTGCGCAATGCTATCAGCAACAAGTTTTTTATCGTACTCCGATTTAAATTGTTGTTTCAAGACCCCTTTTTTATTCTCAATTCTATTTAGACTGTCCCTCATTTTTATGTATTGCTCATACATTTCAAGCGAGGGGCCAATCTTCGATTGTTTTTTATATATTTTGTAAAGTAAGAAAGAGGGGTCTCTGATCAATACGGGAAAACCGAAGTTTTTTGCAATCCCTAAAGCTTCTTTAGCATAACTTTCAGCTTTAGGAATATTATTTTTTGTAAAATAAACGTCGGCTATTAAAGAATAAGCCTGAGTTAAAGAATAATTATTTTCGTTACCGGTAAAACATTCAACGCTTTTGTTCAAAAGAATCAGGGCACTGTCGCTTTGTCCCGCTTTATTGTAAACGGCAGCTAGAAATATGCAGGAGTTACCAACGCCAACTTTATCACCAATGCTTTCCCTTATGCCTTTTGCTTCATAATAATGCTTGAGGGCGGTTTCCGATTCGCCGGTGTCTTCATAAACTTCACCAATATTATTAAGCGTTAATGCACAGGATTGTTTTTCTCCGATGTAATCGAATAATTTTTTTGCTCTTTTGTAATTCTCTAAGGCTTTAGTGTAATCATCCTGATTCTGATAGATTCTTCCAAGATTGTTTAAGGTTATAGCAATGTAGCGGTTGTCGCTTTTGGCCTCAAATATTTTCAAGGCTTTCGAATAACAATTTACCGCCGAAGTTAAGTCCCCCTGATCTTTGTATATCGACCCGAGATTATTATATGAAATAGCAACGCCTTGTCGGTCGTGATTCTGCTCTTTTAAACTTAAAGATTTCAAGTGATAACTGATGGCTTTGTCAATGTCGCCTTGTTTTTTATAAATGTTGGCAAGATTATTTGTGGTGGCCGACAATCCGGTTAAATCATTAAGGCGGCTTTGTATTTTGTATATGTCTTCATAAATAGCCAGGGCCTTTTTCGAATCATTTTTTAATGTGGAATACAGATACGCGATATTATTGAGCGCATAGGTCTTATAAATAAGAAAAGCTTTTACATCTCCTCCCTTTTCTGCCATTTTCAAGGCGAGGTTATTATAACGGGGCCAGATATTTTCGTCGCCAAGAGTGTTAGATAAAAAAATAACCTGACGGAGTCTTATTGAATCGTGTGCCGCTTTGTGGTAAAGCGGGAGAATAGAATCAAATAAATATTTATCCTGAACAGAAAGCTTTTTTTCATCTATGCTGTCAAGTAAAAACCAAGCCTTTCCTTTTTGCTGCGAAAAAACAAAGGAATTGCAAAGAATAAAAATTATAAGAAAACACTTTTTCAATCAGAGGGTAAATATAAAAAAAACGGATTCAAATAGAACCCGTTTCAGAATTATGTTTATGAATTAAATTAAATGTGGATAACCTCACCGTAAGCCGCCGCCGCCGCTTCCATAATAGCCTCGCTCATGGTTGGGTGAGGGTGTATTGTTTTAATCAACTCGTGACCGGTTGTTTCTAATTTACGGATGGCAACCGCTTCAGCGATCATTTCGGTAACATTAGAGCCGATAAAGTGCGCGCCGAGTAATTCGCCGTATTTAGCATCAAAAATTAATTTTACAAAGCCGTCAGGTGAACCTGCAGCTTTTGCTTTACCAGAAGCCATGAATGGAAATTTCCCGACTTTGAGAGTATATCCTGCTTCTTTTGCTTTTTTCTCAGTAAAACCAACCGATGCAATTTCAGGCTGACAATAAGTACAACCGGGAATGTTATTATAATCGATAGGGTCGACATGCATGCCTTTTATTTTTTCAACGCAGGTAATACCTTCAGCACTTGCAACGTGCGCCAGGGCTTGTCCGCCTACGCAATCACCGATGGCGTAATAACCGGCAACGTTTGTCGCATAAAATTTATCGGTAAGAATTTTTCCTTTATCGGTTTTAATTCCTGTTTCTTCCAATCCAATCCCTTCGATGTTTGATGCAATACCAACTGCTGATAAAACAACTTCTGCATCGAGAATTACCTCACCTATTTTGGATTTCACTTTCACTTTACATTCTGTTCCTTTGGTATCCACGCTTTCAACAGAAGCTTCAGTCATAACCGTGATTCCAATTTTACGGAAGGATCTTTCTAAATTCTTTGATACTTCTTCGTCTTCAACAGGAACTAAATTTGGAAGAAATTCCACAACAGTCACTTTTGTTCCCATGGTTGCATAAAAATATGCGAACTCAACGCCAATGGCACCTGAACCAACCACTACCATTGTTTTTGGTAATTTTGGTAAGACCATTGCTTCGCGGTATCCGATTATTTTTTTACCATCCTGAGGTAAATTTGGTAACTGACGCGAACGTGCGCCTGTTGCTATGACAATATGTTTTGCATCGTAAGTTGTAGTTTTTCCTTCGGCATCTTTCACATCCACTTTTTTACCGGGCTTTACTTTAGCCGTTCCCATGATGACATCAATTTTATTTTTCTTCATCAAAAACTGAATGCCTTTGCTCATGCCATCAGCCACATCGCGGCTGCGTTTTATTACGGCGCTGAAATCCGCTTTAATATTATCGGCACTGATGCCGTAATCTTTCGCGTGATTCAAATATTCGAATACCTGGGCACTTTTTAATAAAGCTTTGGTTGGGATACAACCCCAGTTAAGGCAGATACCACCCAGATTTTCTTTTTCAATAACTGCAGTTTTAAAACCTAATTGTGCAGCGCGGATAGCAGTCACATAACCGCCGGGACCGCTTCCTATAACAATGATATCGTAGCTCATAATTGTAATTTACAGAATGCTAATTTAAGATTAATATTAATCGGAAGTGGAAAACTCCCTAATAAATTTGGCTTGAAATTCAAGGCATTAAAGGAGGGAAAATGTAAAATGGATGATGGAGAATGTAAGTTGGAAAAAGGAAGTTGGAATTAATCACCTTTACCTATTCCATTATCCATATTACCTCTTACATCATAATGGGTATCTCGCCTCGGGAACAACCGACAAATCGCAAAACTCTTTTTTCAGAAACTTGTAATAGCCGGTTATGGCAATCATAGCTGCATTATCAGTACAAAATTCAAATGGCGGAATAAATACTTCCCAATTCAGTTTTCCGCCCGTTTCTTTTAATTGTTTACGTAATTCACTGTTCGCTGAAACCCCTCCGGCAACAGCAATTTGTTTTATACCATGAATTTTTGATGCTTCAATCAGATTGCTTAACAAGACTTTCACCAAATGATTCTGGTAAGAAGCACAAATATCATACAAATTTTCTTCAATGAATTTTGGATTTTGTTTTACATTATCGTGAATGAAATAAAGAAAAGAAGTCTTGATACCGCTGAAACTGTAATTCAGCTCAGGTACTTTTGATTTTGGAAAAGAAAATTTTTCCGCATTTCCTTTTTGTGCATATTTATCAATCAGCGGACCGCCGGGATAAGGCAATCCTAAAATTTTCGCGGCTTTGTCAAATGCTTCGCCAACGGCATCGTCAACCGTTTCTCCCAATAGTTCGAATTCTAAATGTGAATTAACTTTTACGATTTGGGTATGGCCGCCACTTACGGTTAAGCAGAGGAAGGGGAAGTTCGGAGTTAAGAGTTCGGAGTTCGGCCACTGTGTGCCAATTTTTTTCCCTCCCAACTCTATAAAATGTGCTAGAACGTGAGCCTGCATGTGATTCACTTCTATCAATGGAATATGCAATGCCATTGACAAAGATTTCGCAAAACTGGTTCCTACCAATAAACTTCCCATTAAACCCGGTCCGCGTGTAAAAGCAATGGCCGAAATTTGTGATAAATTAACACCGGCTTTTTTCAATGCGGCGTCCACTGTAGGGACAATGTTTTTCTGATGGTCTCGGCTGGCCAATTCAGGTATAACGCCACCGTATTGCTCGTGTATTGTTTGGCTCGCTGTAATATTCGATAATAAAACCTCGTTTTCCATTATAGCGCATGAGGTATCGTCGCAACTCGATTCAATTCCAAGTATGTAAACTTTATCCCCCTTCATGCGTCTAATTTTTATTAACTTTATAGGCTTATGTCGCTCTGGCGCAAAATTACAAGAATATTGCTTAAAACGCTCAAGTACGCCTTTGTTTTGGTGGTGCTTTTGTT
>JAHEYE010000089.1 GCA_023251695.1 Sphingobacteriaceae bacterium
ATAGAAATCCGAATGAAAATAGTAATAATAATTTCATCGTTGAGGATTAATGGTTCTGCACGAGCGGACTTTCAGTCTGCTAACAAATCTATGGACTTTAAGTCCATAGTGGTTTAATTTTTCTCCAGTGTTTTTAAAGTATAGTTTTTCTATTCTTCCCATTACTCGTGAACTAATGGAACTAGTTTTATTTTGATCCACTTTTAACGAGCCGGTAAGTATAATTTCATCTCCCATTTCATGTTCGCTTAGGGATTCGGTAATAATGTGACCAAGTTGCACCTGCTGATTACTTAAATGCAAACCGTCCACTTGCTGTGAGGAATTGTTTTCATCTAGCCGAACTTTTGCTTGCTCTTCTTTTTTATAGCACGCCGCTAGCAAAAACAAAAGGGATATCACTAAAATATTTTTCATTTTATTTATTTTCAATTTTTATAAAGCTTTCACTATCGATTAATAATTGTGCATTTTCAGCAACGATGTCCTTCTCAGTTAGTCCCGAAATTACTTCAACCCAATTATTTGATTCAATACCAATTTGAACTTGTTGTGCTTTTAATAGTTCATTTTCTTTCACGAAAACCACAGCACTGTTTCCCAAGTGAACTAAAGCATCAGAGGGGATAAATAATCCTTTTTTAGTTCCTGCTTCAATTACGCCTTTCACATTTGAGCCGATTTTAATATTATTATCTGCATTTGAAATATAAACTCTTACCGGCACAGTGTTTTCTCCTGTTTTGATTTCAGGTTCGATAAAATCAATGGTGTAAGTACCATTAAAGGAAGTTTCATCGTCTATTTTTATTTTAACTTTTTGTCCGGTTTTTATTTGATCTACTTTATCAGAATAAATACTAAGAATAGCCCAAACCTTTTTTGTATTATAAATATTAAAAACGGTTTGTCCTTTTTGAACATACATTCCTTCTTTCATTGTTAACTCTTCTGAATTAATTTTATTCATGCTGTTCATGTTATTACTTTCAGAAGAACTGGATAACTGGTGCAAGTGCCCTGAATATGGACTATAAATTGTTACAGATTGAATTGGCTTTTTTGTTTTCTTCAATTCATTAATCTGATCTTCAGTTAAGCCTTGCAGAATCAAGCGATTTTCAGCAGTTTTTACAATGGTTTTGTTTTCAGCATCTCCTTTAAGTAAATAAATGAAATTTTCCTGTTCTGTAACCAAATCCTTACTATATATGTCCATTAACTTTTGTCCTTTTTCCACTGGTTGAAACCGGTATTTAATATATAATTTTTCTATGCGGCCATTCACACGAGCAGAAACTACGGAGACCTCTCTTGTGTCATACGTTATTTTTCCGGTGGCATTTATTTCAATAGGTAATTCTATTTGTTTAGGACTGATAGTTTTAACCTGACTTAAAACGTAAGCGTTTGTTGGCTTCAACAAAAAATCAAGTTTTTCATTAACTACCACTTTGCCGTCTGATTTTTTTTCCACGAGATCCATTCCGCAAATAGGACACTGCCCCGGCGCATTTCTAATTATCTCAGGGTGCATCGGACAGGTATAAATTTTCTTTACTATAACGGTATCTTTATGTTCCATGCCTTCCATATCCTTCATGCCGTCCATACCCTTCATGTCTTGAGTAGATTTATCATTGCCGCAAGAGGAAATAAAAGCAATCAGCACAACTATTATTAAATTTTTAATCATCATTTTATTTCAAGTTCGTTTTCATATTGAGTTTGTAACGTAACCAATTCCATTAACTGATCAATGTAAGCGAGTTGCATTAATTTTAAATTTTGCCAGGCATCTAACACCATAAAAAGCTCTTCTGTATTCTGTTCGTAAGCAAGTAAGGCAGTTTCATAGTTTCTACGCATCGAAGGTATTATTGTTTTTTCTGAGAGTTCAATCTGAAGTTTCTTGCTTTTTATTTTGACTTTTAAGTTTTCAAGATTTCCACTTACCGTATTTACGAAACTCTGTTGCTGAAGTCTCGAAGCTTCAATTTCATAATTTAATCCCGCTACACTCGATTTATACATTTTTTTTGACCATGGAGCAATAGGAATGCTAACCATCGCCATTAAACTGAATTGTTGTGGTTGAGTGCCGAAAGCAAGCATATGATCGTATTTTAAGCCAAAGTCCGGAAGTAGTTTTGCCTGTTCGTAGTTTTGCTTTGATCGTAAGACATTTTCGTTCTGTTTCAAAACTTTCAAATCGCTGCGGGCTTCAATAATGGAAGAGCTATCAACTAATGCCGTTTCGTAATTCTTAAAAACAATTAAAGTGTCAATATCAAAAACTATGTTTTTATTTCTGTTCATCAGCGTATTGAGTTCTATTCGCTTCTGATTAATCTCCTGTTTTGCCATAACAGACATATTTTGAATATCTCCTAACATTCCTTTTGCTTTATAATACGCATTTAGTTTATCCATTCCGTATTTATATCTTAATTCTGTAGATTCAATTAAATAATTTAAAATATCTTCACTCTCTTTTAAAATATTCAATTTCTTTTTCAATAATGCCCATTCATAATAACTCATTTTAGCCATTGTAAAGAATTCATTTCGCATTGATTTTTTCATTTCGGTTTCAACACCCGACATACTTTTCATGTATTCACTGTTTGCATTTAATTTTTTAGGATTAGAAAACATTTGTTGTGCTGATAACATAAAGTTACCCATACCACGACTACCGCTCATAGCATCAGGTTTCCACATTTGAGGGTTATAAGGAGTCATAAAAAAGCCTGCGCCTATTTGTGGTGCATCAAGTGATTTTGCGCCTGTAGCGTATGCATCATACGCATTAATTTTTGAATCGTATACTTTGAGTTCGGGATTATTTTTCCAAATCACATTGAATATACTGTCAAGCGTAAGCTTTTGGGCTTTGACAACATCAATATTTAATGTTAGTGTAATCAATAATATTAACTGCAATTTCTTAACCATGTTTTATTGCTTTTTTTAAGGTTTGTGCATTAATTGCAACAATAATTGTACTTAGACTCATAAATAATGCTCCAATTGCGGGCGTAATCATGATGCCTGAAATAAATCCGGTGGCAAGTGGGAGAGTAATAGCATTGTATGCTGTGGCCCAAACAAGATTCTGAATCATTTTTCTGTAAGTTGCTTTTCCGAATAGAATTAGTGATACAATATCTTTAGGATTGCTCTTTACAAGAATGATATCTGCCGTTTCTGCTGCCACATCAGTTCCCGAACCAATAGCAATTCCAATATCTGCTTGTGCAAGGGCAGGAGCATCATTTACCCCGTCGCCAGTCATTGCTACAAATTCACCTTGCGCCTGCAATTCTTTTATTTTTTCTAACTTCTGATGTGGCAATACTCCAGCAAAAAAACCATCTAATTCTAATTCCTTACTTACACTTTCGGCAACAAGATTATTATCTCCGGTTAGCATGATTGTTTTAATTCCATTTTGCTTTAAAATTTTTACGGCTTCCTTTGACTCCGGCCTTATCTTATCTGCAAGGGCAATAAAGCCTGAAAGCTTATTGTTCACTAATACAAATACGATTGTTTCAGCCATCTTGGATTCTGTGTTTGTCTCCAAATCAATATTGTTTTCTTTTAGATAGCCCGGACTAACAACCATAACCTCTTTACCCTGCACAAGAGCCTTTATCCCTTTCCCGGTAATAGCTGTGAAATTCTCTGCGTTGGGTATTTCCAATGATCTTTTTTTTGCTTCCGCAACAATTCCATGACCAATTGGGTGTTCGGAATTTTGTTCTAATGCTGAAGCGAACTGAAGTATTTTATCATTACCGAATTCGGGAATAGTACTTTGATAACGAGTAACTCCAAATTCTCCAGTGGTAAGGGTTCCTGTTTTGTCAAAAATAATTGTCGTTATTTTTCTAGCATTTTCAAACGCAGTACGATTGCGAATTAATAAGCCGTGTTGAGCAGAAACAGCAGTTGATATGGCTACGACTAATGGAATTGCAAGTCCAAGAGCATGAGGACAAGAGATCACCATTACGGTTACCATTCTTTCCAACGCAAATGAAAAATCTTTCCCTAACCACAACCAAACAATCAAAGTGATTATTCCACCGCCAAGAGCGAAAATAGTTAGCCAAAAAGCAGCTTTATCTGCTAAATGTTGAGTTTGTGATTTAGTTTTTTGGGCTTCCTGAACGAGATGAATTACTTTTGAGAGGTAGGAATCTTTTCCTGTATGTTCAACCTTGACTTTTAATGAACTATTACCGTTGATTGCACCGGCAATTACTTTGTCAGCTTTCTTTTTCTGAATTGGTTTTGATTCGCCGGTAAGCATTGATTCATTCAGGTAACTTTCCCCTTCAGCAATTTCTCCATCAGCCGGAATTTTCTCTCCAGGTTTCACGAGAATAATATCGCCTAAAATCAATGCTTCAATTTTAACACTCATAACATGATCACCATGTATTTTGTGCGCTTCGGAAGGAAGTAACTGCACAAGTAGTTCCAAAGCCTTTGAGGCTCCTGAAACGGATTTCATTTCAATCCAATGTCCCAATAACATTATCACAATGAGTGTAGCCAACTCCCAGAAAAAATCCATTCCTGTTAAACCAAACACAACAGCAGAACTGTAAACGTATGCTACTGTTATTGCAACTGCAATTAAGGTCATCATTCCTGGCTTTTTTTCTTTTAATTCAGATATCAGCCCTTTTAGAAAGGGCATACCGCCATAAAAAAAGATAACAGAAGAAAAAAGGAATAAAACATATTGATCGTAAGTAAACGAAATATGAAACTTAAATATTTCCTGTATCATGTGTGAAAGCAAAAGGACAGGAAAGGTTAAAACAAGTGAAATAAAAAATCGTTTCTTAAAATCACCAATCATAGCATTGTGATCATGACCGGGCATTCCATGTTCCGGGTTATGTTCGTGGGCTGAACTATGCTCGTGCATATGTTGTTGGTTTTCCATTCTTAATCTTCTAATTCTTCTACGGTTAATTGACCATTCCTTTTTAATTCATAACCTCTAACTAATGAATAAATAACAGGAAGGACGATCAAAACAAATAAGGTTGAAGTGATACATCCGAAAACATAAGGGTAAGTAATGGCTTTCATTACATCACTACCAGTTCCGGTGGCAAGCAAAACAGGAATTAAACCGAAAATATCGACAAGCACGGTTAGCAATTTTGGACGCAACCGTAAAACAGCACCATCATAAATTGAATCTTCAATATCTTGTGTCGTAATAGTTTTGTTTTCGTCTTTAAGCTTTCGTACTTTAATTAAAAGAGAGTTGTTCATGTAAACTAACATTAATACTCCGGTTTCAACGGCCAATCCAAATAGAGCAATAAAACCAACCCCAACCGCTACTGAAAAATTAACTCCGAAATAGTGGAGTGAATAAACACCGCCAACTAAAGCGACAGGAACTGCGGTGAGGACAATTAAAACTTCACGGAAAGTATGGAACGTAAAATAAAGTATCACGATTATAATAATAAGGGCAATAGGAATAATTAGTTTTAATCTGTCTTGAGCCCTAACTTGATTTTCATATTGACCACTCCAGTTTAAAAAATAACCTTTAGGCAGTTTTTTTACCGCATCTTCTAATCTTTTCTTAGCAGCATCAACTGTACTACCTAAGTCACGGTCGCGAACATTGAATAATAATGTGCCTCTTAACATTGCATTTTCTGACGTAATCATTGGTGGCCCTTCATTTATTTTTATTTCTGCAACTGCTGAAAGTGGAATGGGGCCGTAATCCATTGTTTGAAGTTGAAGTCTGTTTAACTTTTCAATTTTGTCCCTGTAATCTTGCGCAAACCTAACATTAACAGTAAACCTTTGTCTTCCCTCAATTGTAGTTGTTGCCATCATACCACCTAACGCTGTTTCTATAAAACCATTAACGTCATCAACAGTTAAAGCGTACCGACCAAGCTCTTCCTTTTTAATTTTAATATCAATGTATTTCCCTCCTACAATTGGATCTACATACAAGTCTTTTATTCCGTCAATCCCCTCAAGTTCTTTCCTAAATTTTTGTGCAAGCTTATTGATCGTGTCAAGATTTTGGCCGTATATTTTTACACCAACATCAGTTCTAATGCCGGTCGAAAGCATATTAATTCGGTTAATAATGGGTTGTGTCCAGCCGTTTATAACTCCTGGTATTTGTAATTTAGAATTCAGTTCATCAATAATTTTATTCTTTGTCATTCCTTTGCGCCACTCGTTTTCGGGTTTCAATAAAATAATTGTTTCAATCATGCTTATTGGCGCATTATCTGTGGCGGTATTTGCTCTTCCCGCTTTCCCCAACACGTTCTCTACTTCAGGAACAGTTTTAATTATATTATCCTGAACCTGCATAATTCTTTTTACTTCTGAATTAGATACATCCGGAAGAGTTACTGGCATGAACAACAACGATCCTTCGTCCAAAGGGGGCATGAATTCTGTTCCCATATTAATGACCAAAGGAATACTTCCTACAACGAGCGCAAGAGAAAACAAAAGGGTAATTTTTTTCCATCTCAAACACCATAAAATAATAGGTGAATAGATACGCTTCAAAAAACGCGAGATTGGATGTTTACTTTCAGGTCTTATTTTGCCTTTAACCGCATACATCATTAATACCGGAACTAAAAATATTGCAACAAAGGCAGAGCCAATCATTGCAAAGGTTTTTGTCCATACTAATGGAGCAAACAACTTATGTTCCTGCCCTTCCAGAAATAAAATCGGACTAAAGGAAACTAATGTAACCAATATGGAATTAAAGACTGCCTTCGCAATTAGTTTGGAAGACTCCTCAATTCTTTTTTCTCTTTCTTCGTTCGTTATCATCTTAATATTTTAATCAAGTTCACCGGATACCGATTTCATTGCATTCTCGACCATCACAATTCCTGCATCCACTAAATCACCAACTGCCAAAGCAACTCCTGCTAAAGACATAATATTGGAAGTAATTCCAAACCAGCTCATCATAATAAACGCAATTAGAACGGATATTGGTATTGTGATTGCCACAACCAAAGCACTTCGTACATGAAGTAGAAAAATCAACAGAACAATGGCAACAGTAATTATTTCTTCAGTAACAGCTTCACTAAGCGTGCCGATTGTTGCATCTATTAACCCTGAACGGTCGTAATCGATTTTAAATTTTACTCCCAACGGTAATCCTTTTTCCACATCCTTTAATTTATCTTTTACACGCTTAATTACATCTTTGGCATTTTCTCCGTATCTCATTACTACTATTCCACCAACTTTTTCTCCTTCTCCATTTTCGTCAATGATTCCAAGTCTTAATTCTCCTCCCATTTGTACTGAGGCAACATCTTTTATTCTTACGGGAATTGAATTAACTGTTTTTAAAGAAATATCTTCTATCTCTTTAATACTTTTAATGTATCCTAAACCGCGAATAATATATCCCATATCGGATTGTTCAAATTTCCTGCCGCCAACATCATTATTATTAGCTTTTATTTTGTCTGACACATCCATCAATGGAATGCCATAATAATTTAACTTCAATGGATCAACAACTACTTGATATTGCTTTTGAAAACCACCAAAAGAAGCAACTTCGCTAACACCCTCAACCGTTTGTAATCCAAATCGCACATACCAATCTTGCAATGCGCGTAATTCTCCAAGGTCGTAACCCGGAGCATCTAATGTGTACCAAAACACATGCCCTAATCCCGTGCCGTCAGGTCCAAGAGTGGGAGTAATTCCTTCCGGTAATAATCGTTGAGCATAATTCAATCTTTCTAATACTCTTGTTCTTGCCCAATAGATGTCGGTATCATCCTCAAAAATGACAAACACAAAACTCATCCCGAACATACTATTCGCACGAATGTTTTTCACTTTAGGAATTCCTTGTAGATTGCTTACTAAAGGATATGTAATTTGGTCTTCGATTATTTGAGGATTACGTCCCATCCATTCGGTAAAAATGATAACCTGATTTTCGGAAAGATCAGGTATGGCATCAACTGGTGTATTCTTTACCGAAAAAATACCGTAAGCAATAACACCCGCTGCTATCAACAGCACTATTATTCTATTCTTGAGTGCCCATGTTATGAAATTGCTTATCATCCTATTCTATATTTTTATTACTATAAAACTAAAGGTTTCTTAATATAAAATCTACTCTTTCTTCTGCTGGTAATACAGGAACATGCACAACAGGAAAAGGTAAGTCTTCATATACTTCTGTAATTAATTCATGGATCTTTTTTTGCGCCTCCCCATTTTCATTTCTTGCATAATCATTTTTTAGGGGGAGGTAATCCATTATAAATATTTTTTTATATGAAACGGTTTTTAATGCGTCAATTAATTTCTGATCCAAAGACAGATTAAGAAAACGATAGTAGGCAAGTGCGTCGGGTATTGCTCGATCAAGAAAAACCTGAACATCAGGTGCAATTTGATTCTCCTGTTCTATCTGCATATCTAAAACTCCTAATTGAAATTCCCTTTGATTTTTTCTCACTTCTTCTATTGTTCTTCCCATCAATCTCTGTGTATCAAGGAAATGTCTGGCATGTTCCATCGTTGTGATGTAGCCGCGCTCTCTTAGTATATTAACTGTTGTGGTCTTACCTGAACTTGGCCCACCCGTAATAACATACCAGTTTGTTTGCTTCATATGATTATTAATTATTTCCTTTGCCATTATTCTTAAAATGTTTTTTTGTATCCCCTAGCATATTCTTCACGCACCATTTTGAATACCATTTACCAAGTAAAAAGCCCCAGAGTCCTCGGTGCTTGGTATAGTAAATACCAAGTTTAGCTTCCGATTTTCCATCTTCTTTTTGTGTAGTTACAAGGTACATTTGAAACCAATCTATAACAATCATTTTAGCTGGGCCTGTTGTGCCCCAAACCTTGCGCTTACTCTTTTCCCATTCATTCACCTTTACTGTAAAATCCATTTTCATTCCCATCACTTTACCATCCCAATGATAGGTAGATCCTACGCCTGTTTTATTTTCGGTAAGCCATTCAAACTTCAATTTACTTCCCATCATAGCGCCGCTACTCTTGGTCATATGCATTCCGGTATTGTTAACATCATCCATAAAACCAAATACATCTTCAGGTTTAGCATTTATAAAAGTTGTCCGCTCGAATTTTCTCACTTTTCTATTTACAGGCGGATGCAATGAATCAGCTTGAGAAAATAATGAAGTATACCATAAACAGGTAAAGCTCATGATAAATAAATATTTCATATTAATCGTCATTGTTTAACTATTTTAAATACCCTGCCTATTTGAATAATGATTAATGATGCGAAAGCTGAACCTGATATTATAAGCCAGTCGGAAACAGATAGGGGATATACAGTTAGTGATTGCCTTACAAGGGGGATCATATAAAGAACAATAATTAAAAGAAAACTAATAATGGTTGCTCCCCAGACTTGTTTACTTCTAAATACTTCCGACTTGAAAAAATTAACGCCTGTTTGCCCCATATTGAAAACATGCAAGAGCTGAGAAAATATTAGCGAAAAGAAAAGAATATTATTACAAAGTTCAGGATTCCATAGTTCAGTTTTATGAACTGTATGATGACTTACAAAAACAGCACCGAGACTGGTTATTGATAAAATAATAGAATAAAAAATAATCGTCCACCATCTTTCTTTATCAATAATTGGAGCTTCAATTTGTTTAGCAGGTTGTTTCATTATGTTATTACTACCTTCTGTTACTCCAAGAGCAAGCGCAGGTAAAACATCGGTAATCAAATTAATAAAAAGTATTTGTAAAGGAAATAATTGAAAATGCAAATTAAAAACGGAGGCTGATGCGATAACCAAAAGTTCGCTTAGATTACAGGATAAAAGGAAGATGACAAATTTCCTTATGTTTTCAAATATAATTCGTCCTTGTTTAATTGCTGTAACAATAGAAGTAAAAGAATCGTTCTTTAAAATCATGTCGGAGACCTCTTGTGCAACTTGCGTTCCTCTTTCACCCATTGCTATGCCGATATCCGCTTTTTTTAATGCAGGGGCATCATTTACTCCATCTCCGGTCATTCCAACTACGTTTCCTTTTTCTTGAAGCACTTTAACTAAATCCAATTTTTGTTTCGGACTTACTCTTGCAAAAATAGAAGCATTAAGCCATTGTTGTTTATCACTTTCCGTTAATGCTTCATATTCTTTCATTTTTGAACCGAGAATTATCTCCGAGCTTTCGTCAGCAATACCTAATTGTACACCAATGTTTTTTGCAGTTGAAGGATGGTCGCCTGTAATCATTACAACTTTTATTCCTGCGGTTTTACATTCCTCTAATGCACTGAAAACTTCTTTTCTTGGTGGGTCCATCATTCCGTATAAGCCAACAAAAATCAAGTTAGAAGATAAGCTTTCATTTTCCGCATCAACACTCTCTTTGTAGGCACCGCCAATCATTCTTAATCCCGATCCTGCTAATTTTTCGCCTTCATTTAACCAATGCTGTTTCAATTCAGGAGTTAATTCTTTAATTTCATTATTAAGTAATATTCGATCGCTACGTTTTATTAATTCTTCCATTGCACCTTTTGCATAAACAATGTTTTTATTGTCATTAAGATGCATCGTGGCCATTATTTTAGTTTCTGAAGAAAATGGCTCTTCTTTTAATTTTTTGTTTTCATTTCTTATGGAGTCGATATTCTTTCCGGTACTTTCCGCAAACTTGAGCAATCCTGTTTCAAGTGGGTCACCAATTTCAATCAACTCCTTGTTATTATGTTTCAGTTCGGCAGTGTTGCACAGAATTGCAATGTTTGTAAGGATATCAAAGCTTTTAGTATGCAAGGCATCTGTTCCAATATTCCAAACTGAATCAGTTGAAACTACTTTTGAAACAATTATTTTGTTTTCAGTTAATGTTCCGGTTTTATCAGTACATATTACTTTAGTACCACCCAATGTTTCAACAGCAGAGAGTTTTTTTACTATTACTTTATACCGTGCCATCTTCAACATGCCCTGCGCCAATGCAAGAGTAGCTACTATCGGTAACCCTTCCGGTATTGCAGCAACCGCTAATGCAATTGAGGTTTCCAGCATCTCAACAAAATGATGTCCATTTATCATTCCTGCAATAAATACCACTACAACCAATCCAACGGTTATTGTAATTAGCATTTTGCTGAATTCCTGTAACTTTTTTTCTAATGGCGTAATGGATTGATCTGCTGTTTGAACAAGGCCTGCAATTTTGCCAAGTTCAGTTTTCATTCCGGTATTTATAATAATAGCCCAAACATTTCCTTTCGTAACATGAGTTCCTTTAAAAAGGGAATTAGTTCTATCCGCAAGATCGGTTGAACCGTTAAGAATGCCCCTTTGTTTTTCTATTGGAATAGACTCGCCGGTCAATGCCGACTCGTCTACTTGTAATTGGCTTGACTCGAAAATTATTGCATCGACAGAAATGACATCTCCTGCTTCAGCAAACATAATGTCACCCGGAACTAAATTTATTGAATCAACTTCCCGAAGAGTTCCATCTCTTTTTATTTTTGCAGGAATTGTTGTGAGTTTTTTCA
>JAHEYE010000365.1 GCA_023251695.1 Sphingobacteriaceae bacterium
TGTTTTTGAATATTATTGGAAGGATAAGGCCTTGTCCTTACGCTGGACCAATTGCGTTAAAGGATTTAATATGCCGGTTAGAATCAATATTGGAAAAAATAGTTTGTTTCTCAGGCCAACAGAAAAATGGAATTCCTTAAGCTTACCCGAAGAAGCTGAAATAAGCGCCAACAGAAACTATTATGTTAGCGTTAAAAAGGTAAATCCCAACTAAAACGTAGCGGAAATTCCACAGTAAATCATTCTTCCTATTGAAGGAATAATTCCGGGGCCAGGATATTCTCCTGTTCTTAAAGTAAAATATTTTGCGTCCATAGCATTATTCACGCCCAGTTTAAATTGATAGCTTTTTATTTTATAAGAAGCAGACACGTCAACTAAACTATAAGCAGGAATTAAACCGATTAATCCGTCTGAGGCAAATTTTGTATTTGAAGGATCTCCATAGGAAATGTCGTTATAAGAGTATTGTGCGTTGATGGCAAATTTTTTAATAGAATAATTTATACCACAACGCTCAATATATTTCGGAGCATACTCAACCTGCTTTCCTGAAAAGTCTCCTGTAATATAGCGGGCATCAACATAAGCAAAGGAATTGTAAATACTTAATTTTCCAAGGCGGCCGGTTGCAATTAAGCCGTCTAAAATATTTAATTCAACATAAGTTTCTACGCCCTTGTGTTCGGCGCTACCCACGTTGGTGCGGAATAAATATGTTGTTGTATCGTTTGCTTTTTCGATGATTGCAATTTTATTTTTATAATTGATGTAGAAGAAGCTGATGTCAAAATTTAAAATATTTTTAATACTTCCCCGGTATCCAATATCGATATTGTCGCCCGAAGCATCTTTTAAATTTTTATCGATTTTCGCAATAGTACCAAAGGGGGTTAGGTCGCTATAAGTTATAGGGCGGTACGACTGGCTATAGTTAGCGTAAAAATTAGTTGTTTCGCTTGTGTTCCATTGTAATCCTATTCCGCCCAGTAAAAATGTGCGTGAGCTTTTTTGCATTTTTGCCGTTACCAATTCTTCATCACTATCCGCGGCATCATTTTCCGAATAGCCATCTGCGATTGTACTTAAATATTCGTAGCGCACACCTGGCGTTATGCTAAAACGTTTTCCGATACGAAAAGTATTTTCTGCAAAAATAGCATTGTTAGTTGTATAAAAATTCATGTTCACAAGCCATGGTGTGGTTTGGGTGAGATCGAAATCGGTTCCGGAAGTCCCATCAGCTGCAGCCTGGCGCTTTAACGAGGAGTAGGCATAACGAACACCGAAAGACAATGTCTGTTTTTGCCCACCTAATTTATAGTTCGTTAAAAAACGCAATTCGTTGGTTGTACTTTTAAAATACTCACGCTCTAATTCGCGAGGCACATAAGTTAGTGATGGCGTAATTGTATCGGGCTCGTTTGGCCCACCATCTTCGTTACGCCATACCAAATTACGTTGACTGAATAAATAAGATGATTTAAAAGACAAAGAGGTGTTTTCGTTTATTTTGTAAGAAATGTTTGCGGCTAAAATATTCCACGGACTTTCTAACCAATTTCGTGAACGGTAAGAGGCCTGTGGATCTAACTTAAATGTTGAATCTGATAAACCGCCGGGCATGTGAATCCTGTTCCTCAGTAAAGAATATTCAATTCCTATTTGTAATTGTTTGCATGGCGAATACTTAATGCTTCCAAAACCGGAGACCTGTTTTTGATCAGAGTTCTTTCTCCAGCCATCCATGCCCCTGTATTGCACGTATCCGAAATATTTTATTTTATTAAATGTGCCGCCAACTGAATTGTATGAATTGAATAAACCAAAACTTCCGGTTGTTTGTGAAGTAGAAAATTCAAAGGGTTTATTTACGCCATCTTTTAATTCGTAATTTATCATTCCGCCAATTTGCGGACCAAAAGCCAGAGAAGAAGCGCCACGGACAAACGTAATGTTTTTCACAGCTTCCATCGGTGGTAAATAATACGCTTCGTTATAACCGAAAATATCTGCAGAAACACCATAGCCGTTTTGACGCGTATTGGTTTCAATGCTTTGATAAGGGTTTAATCCGCGAAAGCCAATACCATTTGCTGTAAATCCACCACTCTCGGTTTCAATAATATTTGCACCGGGAATTCTTCCTATAATTTGGCGTGTATTATTAATAGCCTTATTGGCTTCCAAATTATCAATTTGTAAAACTTCGTTTTTTTTGCCGGCATAAATTATTCCGTCAGCGTAATCGTTCATGCGGCCAATACCGTTCATCTCTTTGTAAGTGGTAATCGTAATTTCTTGGAGAACATGCGTTGAATCAATCTTTTGTGCAAAGAGAAATGATGAAAGCGAAAAGAAACAAACACTAAAGGAATTTTTTGAGAACATAATCTGGTAATTTTTGTCCCACAAAGGAATTGCTAAAGAAGGCAAGCTACAATACCTAAAAAAGGGTATTTAGAGAGATTCTAATTAATAATACACGTGTAATGTATTAATAGCCATCCATTTAGATTAAATGACAATTGTCATTAATTTTTACAGGAACAGCCCGGCTTCGCACAGCTTACCTGAATTTTTTCAGCCACTTTCGGCGAAAGAATAACGCTTTCGTTATTCCGGTATTTTATTTTCATTGAGCCGTCAAACACAAATACTTTCTCTACAATTAATTTTTCGTTTAATCCAATCTTTAAATCGGTAAGATAATTTAAGAACTCATGACTGTCTTCATTAACCCCAAGCACAATACATTTACATCCGTCAACACTGTTTAACAACGGTCGTCTTTCACTAACCGGTAATTTTCCGCTTTTATCCGGAATGGGATCACCATGCGGATCAAATTTAGGATTCCCGCTAAGACTATAGATGCGGTCAATTAAAATTCCCGAATTCACTGTTTGCAATTGTTCGGCCAACTCGTGCACCTCACTCCAGCTAAATTTGCACACCTTATGTAAAAACGTTTCCCAGATACGGTGTTTACGAACCACGTTGAGGGCTTCTTTTTCTCCGGCTTTACTGAGGCGGATACCATCTTGTTTTTTGTAACTAATCCACTTTTCATTCTGCAACACATGCATGCGCTCCAGCACTGTCGGCGGTTTTAAGTCAAGGTAATAAGCCAGCTCACTTAGGCTTACCTTATTGTTTTTATCCTGCGCAAGGTGATAAATAGCTCTCAAATATTTCTCGTCGGATGTTTTTAGCATGTACAAATATACTAAAATTAGGTATACCTAATAATCCTCTTTAGGTTATCTGTATCTTCGCGGCATGAAAAGAACAGAGCTTTTTTTAATTACCGCATTAGTTTTGGGCTTTGCCTGTAAAAAAATAATGCCTAAGGCGCCTGCCGATGATGAATTACTTGACGGCCCGGTTGAAGGATTAACTACCGAAGAAACCAAA
>JAHEYE010000090.1 GCA_023251695.1 Sphingobacteriaceae bacterium
GCTGTTTTTTTGCCACTTATGTTTAATACTTCTACTTGCATGATTACTTCTCAATTAAAACGTAAGACCCTTTAGCACCAGGAATAGAACCTTTAACAAGGATTACATTCTTATCTGCCATAACTTTTACTACTTGTAAATTCTGGATTTTTTTACGGTTACCACCCATTCTTCCACCCATACGAACGCCTTTTAATACGCGCGACGGATCAGATGAAGAACCAATAGAACCGGGAGCTCTTTCACGATCGTGCTGACCGTGAGATTTATTAGCATGTCCAACACCACTAAATCCATGGCGTTTAACAACACCTTGAAAACCTTTACCTTTAGAAGTACCAATTACATCCACGAAATCGCCTTCAGCGAATAACTCAGCTGTAATAACATCTCCTAAATTTTTCTCAACTTCAAAATGACGGAATTCAACAACTTTACGCTTTGGAGTGGTTTTAGCATTCTCAAAATGTTTTTTCATAGCAGCTGATGTGTTTTTTTCTTTCTTCTCATCAAATGCTAACTGAACAGCAGTGTATCCGTCTTTCTCATTGGTTTTTACTTGCGTAACAACGCAAGGACCCGCCTCAATAACTGTGCATGGTATATATTTACCATTGGCATCGAAGAAGCTGGTCATTCCTATTTTTTTACCAATTAATCCTGACATTTTTATTTATTATTAGTTATTTATTATTTAATATTTTAATTAAACCTATCCGCCTACCTCTATTACACTTTAATCTCAACTTCAACACCGCTAGGCAATTCAAGTTTCATTAAAGCATCAACAGTTTTTGAAGACGAACTGTAGATGTCTAACAAACGCTTATAAGCGCATAATTGAAATTGATCACGTGCTTTTTTGTTAACGTGAGGCGCTTTCAACACAGTGAAAATACGTTTGTGGGTAGGTAATGGAATTGGACCATTAACAACAGCACCTGTAGCTTTTACAGTCTTTACGATTTTCTCGGCCGATTTGTCAACTAAGTTGAAATCGTACGATTTTAGTTTTATTCTTATTCTTTGGCTCATTGTATATCTAAAAACCTATTAATTAAACTTTTTCTTCTTTTTTACCTTTTGCTTTTGCAATTACATCCGTTGCGATACCTGAAGGAGTCTCATTGTAATGAGAGAATTCCATAGTAGATGATGCGCGACCTGATGTTAAAGTTCTTAATTGAGTAACGTATCCAAACATCTCAGATAGAGGCACTTTAGCTTTGATAACTTGTGCAGTTCCTTTGCTATCCATACCTTCAATTTGTCCGCGACGACGGTTTAAGTCACCTACAACATCACCCATATTTTGTTCAGGAGTGATAACTTCTATTTTCATGATTGGTTCTAATAACACAGGATTACATTTTCCTAATGCTTCACGGAATGCGTTACGCGCACATATCTCAAAAGATAATGCGTCCGAGTCAACCGCGTGGTAAGAACCATCTGTTAATACAACTTTTAATCCAACTAAAGGATATCCTGCTAAAACACCATTGTTTAATGAAGCTTTAAAGCCTTTTTCAACAGCTGGAATAAATTCGCGTGGAATGTTACCACCGGTAATTTCATTAACAAACTGTAAAGGACCTTTTGAAATATCGTAATCAGCATCGAGAGGCCCCAATTCAACTTTCATATCAGCAAACTTACCACGACCACCTGTTTGTTTTTTGTAAACTTCACGGTGAGCAACTGTATTTTTAACTGCTTCTTTATAAGATACCTGAGGGGCACCTTGATTAACCTCTACTTTAAACTCACGACGTAAACGGTCGACGATAATTTCTAAGTGAAGCTCGCCCATTCCGGATACGATAGTCTGACCGCTATCTTCATCCGTTTTAACACGGAAAGTAGGATCTTCTTCAGCTAATTTGTTTAATGCAACACCTAATTTATCTAAATCAGCTTGAGTTTTAGGCTCAATTGCGATTCCGATAACAGGCTCAGGGAAATTCATTGCTTCCAAAACAATTGGATGTTTCTCATCGCAAAGTGTATCTCCTGTTTTAATGTCTTTAAATCCTACTGCAGCTCCAATATCACCCGCCTCGATAAACTCAACCGGATTTTGTTTGTTAGCATGCATTTGGAAAATACGTGAAATACGTTCTTTATTTCCGCTACGGGTATTTAATACATAAGAACCTGCATCTAAACGACCGGCATAAGCACGGAAAAAGCAAAGACGACCTACGAAAGGATCGGTTGCGATTTTAAATGCTAAAGCTGTGAAAGGTTCTTTTGGATCCGGCTTGCGGCTAACTTGTTCTTCGGTATCAGGATTGATGCCGATAGTTTCTTTTTTATCTAATGGCGATGGCATTAATTCCATCACTA
This sequence comes from Sphingobacteriaceae bacterium, assembly GCA_023251695.1. Taxonomy (GTDB): domain Bacteria; phylum Bacteroidota; class Bacteroidia; order B-17B0; family Aurantibacillaceae; genus JAHEYG01. The sequence continues at coordinate 2,350 of JAHEYE010000090.1, forward strand.
AATCTAACATGGTTTGAACACCTTTGTTTTTGAATGCAGAACCGCAAACCATTGGAACTATTTTATTAGCTACACAAGCTTTACGTAATGCATCAAGAACTTCGCGTTCGGTGATAGTTTCAGGAGCTTCAAAAAACTTCTCCATAATCTTATCATCAAATTCAGCTACTGCTTCAAATAATTTCTCCCTCCACTCAGCAACTTCTTCCTTCATATCATCCGGAATAGGAACTTCTTTAAAAGTCATTCCTTTATCATCTTCATTCCAAACAATACCGCGGTTATTAATTAAATCAACTACTCCAACAAAATGTTCTTCAGCGCCAATTGGTAATTGTAAAGGAACAGCGTTACCGCCTAAAATTTCTTTGGTTTGTTTAACTACGTTTAAGAAGTCGGCACCCTGACGATCCATTTTATTAACGAAGCCAATACGTGTTACGTTATAATTATCAGCTAAACGCCAGTTAGTTTCTGATTGAGGTTCAACACCATCAACTGCAGAGAATAAGAACACTAAACCATCAAGGATACGTAATGAACGGTTTACTTCAACTGTAAAGTCAACGTGACCGGGCGTATCAATAATGTTTACTTTGTATTTATTATTACGGTAGTTCCAGAAACAGGTAGTAGCTGCTGAAGTAATTGTAATACCACGCTCTTGCTCTTGTACCATCCAATCCATAGTAGCAGCACCATCATGTACTTCACCAATTTTGTGATTTACCCCTGTATAATATAGAATACGCTCAGTACAGGTAGTTTTACCTGCATCAATGTGGGCTGCGATTCCGATATTTCTTGTATATAATAAGTCGCTCATGTTATCAATTAAAATCTGAAGTGCGAGAAAGCTTTGTTAGCTTCTGCCATTTTATGTACATCTTCTTTCTTTTTAAATGCTGCACCTTCTTCTTTTGCTGCTGAAACGATTTCACCGGCTAATTTCTGAGCCATTGATTTTTCGTTACGTTTACGGGCATAAAGAATCATCCACTTAATTCCCATAGAGATTTTACGGTCAGGGCGGATTTCAGAAGGAATCTGGAAAGTTGCGCCACCTACACGGCGTGAACGAACCTCCACCTGAGGCGTAATGTTTGTTAAAGCTTTTTTCCAAACCTCTAAACCATCTTCATTAGTACGCGTAGCAACAATACCGATTGCCTCATGAAATATTTTTGAAGCGGTATTCTTTTTACCATCATACATTAAGTTATTTAAAAAACGGGTTACAAGGATATCATTGAAAATTGGATCCGGTAACAACACTCTTTTTTTTGCTTTCGACTTTCTCATTTATTTACGAATTCAAATAGTTTTATAATTATTTTTTAGCGGCCGGTTTAGCTGCACCGGCTGCGCCTGCTTTAGGACGTTTTGTTCCGTATTTTGAACGTTGTTGTTTACGGCCTTCAACACCTGCAGTGTCTAAAGTTCCGCGCACGATGTGGTAACGCACACCCGGTAAATCTTTAACACGACCACCACGCACTAACACGATACTGTGTTCCTGCAGGTTGTGTCCTTCACCAGGGATATAAGCAATAATCTCTTGCTTATTGGTTAAACGAACCTTTGCAACCTTACGCATTGCTGAGTTAGGTTTTTTGGGAGTGGTAGTGTACACACGGGTACAAACTCCACGGCGCTGTGGACAAGAATCCAATGCTGCCGATTTACTCTTGTTGGTCGGTTTTTTACGACCTTTTCTTACTAATTGTGATATTGTAGGCATTTTATCTCCTCTGTATTTTTTAAATTTTCACTGTGTAAATTAAGCTCTACCCTTTTTTAGGGAGGGCAAAGATAGATAAATAATTGTGAGCTCCAAGTAGAAAGGCAGATTATTTCACCTAAAAAAGGATGAGATTTTTAGATTTTTGAATAAATTACGTAATTACATGATTATCAATAAGAATAAATTAATATTGCTTTTGTAAAGTATTGATTAGGTAACTACTTGATAATCTGATTTAGATACCATATTATACATAAAGTATAATATAAATAGTGTATATTTGGGCTTTGTACAAACTCAATGGAATTAGTGAATCCTTTTAAAACCGATGCGTATTACGGACAAGATTTTTTTTGCGGAAGGCAGGATGAATCGGTGCGGATAATAAAACAGGCCCATGCAAAAGTGAATACCATTTTGTTAGGGGCGCACCGCATTGGTAAAACGAGCCTGATTAACTATGTTTTTGGGAAATTAAAGGCGGAAAAAGAAATTACCTGCATTTACTTCGATATTCAACATACCGAAAACATCGGCGAATTTGTCCAGTGTTTTTACGGGGCTATGAGCAACGAATTCCCGGAAAAAAACAGATCTGATTTTTCTAAATCGGCCGAATATTCTTTGGTAAACCTATTCGATTTTCTGGATAAACTTGAAATCAGGATTTTAATTGCTATTGACGAATTCCAGCAAATTAACCGCTATCCTGAAAAAAATATTCTTACTGTTTTAAGACAGGCGACTCAAAAATTAAGAAATGTAAATTTTATTTTCAGTTGCGGCAGCGAATATTTGCTGAATAATTTTTTTGATGATGGCAAAGAATCTGTATTTACAAATTTTGATTTATTACAATTAAGCGGGATAAAAAAAACTATTTATTCTGATTTTATATTCTCAAACTTCGAAAAACACAAGCGAAGTATCAGCAAAGAAGCGATTGATTTTATTTTGAATTGGTCGCGCTCGCACACGTATTACACGCAGGTTTTGTGCAACAGAATGTTTGCCTCGTACAGAGATAGCATTGACATTGAAGATGTACATGAAGAATGTGGAAGGATTTTACAGGAAAACGAAAGTAATTATTTTATATACCGCAATTTACTATCACCGGTACAATGGTTATTGTTAAAAGCCATTGCCAAAGAAGAAAAAGTGTACCACCCTACCGCCAAACAATTTTTAATGCAGCATAAAATTGGCACCCCCGCCAATATACAGCGCGCACTTGATGCTTTACTCAGTAAGGAAATGGTTTTTGCCGCCCATGATGATAACAAACGCTATTACCAGGTTTACGATTGTTTTTTAAGCCGCTGGTTAGAGAATTTAGACTAAAACCCAATCTAAACGACCTAAATGGCTTGGAAATGAGAGGGATTTTTATAAATTTGGTTAAACGTTTACCATGAGAAAATTTTTATACATTTTTCCATTATTATTAATTTATCAAAATACATTTGGTCAAAACTTTGATTGGGCGGTTCAATATGGTGCTGCTTCAAGCGGACAAGATGGACGTGGAGTTACACTTGATGCGGCAGGAAATGTATATAGCACCGGTAGTTTTCAAGGAATCGTGGATTTCGATCCGGGACCTGGAACTTATACCCTCAATGCAATAGGGCAATCCATTTTCGTTAGCAAAATGGATGCATCCGGAAATTTTATAATGGCAAAACATTTTGAGTGCAAAAAAAACGCAAACAACCTTGGGTTTTCTATAAAAGTTGATGGCCCAGGAAATATATATATATCCGGAAATTTCGCGGATACAGTGGATTTTGACCCGGGAATCTCAACTTTCACCCTTTCCGTTCCTGGCACTTGGAGTGATGGTTTTGTTACAAAACTTGATCCTTTGGGAAATTTAGTTTGGGTTAGCCAAATTGAAGGCCCAACCTATGAATATCTGCTTGATATGGCAATAGATCCTTCTGCCAATGTTTTTTTAACGGGTAGTTTTTCGAATATGGTTGATTTTGATCCCGGACCAGGTACATACACATTAACGACCGGATCCTTAAATCGAAATAGCTTTATTACCAAATTAAATTCAAATGGCAGTTTTGGTTGGGCAAAACAAATAGTTTGTAGCAATACTTCTCAAGGAGAGGGAATTTGCTTAGGACCAACAGGAAATGTAATTACAACAGGTGGGTTTTATGCTTCAGCAGATTTTGATCCGGGTCCTGCTACATATATTATGACAAATACCGGGTCATCCTGGAACGGTGCATATATATCTATGCTTGATGGAGCCGGAAATTTTGTCTGGGCAAAACAAATAGATGGTGATGGTGCTCAAGGCAGTTCGATTAAGTCGGATGCGGCGGGTAATATTTATAATTCAGGAAGTTTTTTTGGGAGTTGCGATTTTGATCCGGGACCGGGCACTTTTTCATTAACTGCATCGGGAGCCTATCCAAAACGAGACGTTTATATTACTAAATTAAATAGTTCAGGATCGCTGATCTGGGCAAAGAAAATTGGTGGAACTGATGATGACTGGGGTTGGTCATTATCAATTGATAATCTTTCAAACGTATATACTTACGGTTGGTTTTATAGCTCTACGATTGATCTTGATCCTGGTGCGGGGACTTTTAACCTTACCAATTTTGGAAATACCGATGTGTATATTTCCAAATTAAATAGCTCCGGTAATTTCGCTTGGGGAGCACAAATTGGCGGACCTTCCTATGAAGGTCCCGAAGAAATAACGGTTAGTGGTTCAGGAGATGTTCATGTTATTGGCACATTTCTGGGACCATGCGATTTTGACCCGAGTGCTGCAACATATTCATATAGCGCCATTGGAGGACAAGATGTTTTTATTGTCAAATTGGCCTGTGTTCCGCCGACACTAACGGTCAGCAGTACTACCTCAATATGCACAGGTGGATCAGCTACATTAAGCGTTTCCGGGGCGAATACATATACCTGGAGTACAGGTTCGAATTCAACAAGCATTGTTGTGAGTCCTACCACTTCCATTAACTACACTGTTACAGGCACCTATTCTGCAACAGGATGTTTTGGAAGTATTACGCAATCAATAACAGTAAATCCCTTACCAACTTCAAACGCAGGTTCATCCCAAACTATTACCTGTGCTTTTCCAACTGCTAATCTAAGTGGTTCAGGAGTTTCTTCTTATACATGGTCGGGACCAGGAATTGTTTCAGGAGGTAATACGGCGAATCCTGTTGTAAATGCTCCTGGAGTTTACTCATTAACGGGAAGCCTTGCAGGTTGCGTATCTAACACTTCAACTATTACTGTGATGAGTAATACTGTTGTTCCTTCCGTTACTGCCACTAATTCCAGTCCAATCTGCGCCGGACAAACAGCAACACTTTCTGCAGGTGGTTCTGCAAACAGTTTTACATGGAGCACAGGAGCCTTTACACAAACAACGGTCGTCAGCCCTATGACAAACACCTCTTATACTTTGACTGGAATGAACAGCGTAAATGGATGCACCGCCTCTGCAACCACGTTTGTCTTTGTTAATCCATTACCAACAGTTACCGTAGTAGGACCAGGAAGCGCAGTTTGTTCAGGCACCATGTCATGTTTATCTGCATCAGCATCACCTAGTGGCGCTACTTATGTATGGAGCGGACCCTGCGGATTCACTTCAAGTTTACAGAATCCGTGTTTTCCATTTTATTCATTTTGCGGATGCGTTTATACAGTTACGGTTACGACTTCATCAGGATGTTCTAATACAGCAACAATTTGTACCAATGTAGTTCCAAACCCAACACTTACTACTTCAACATCCAATACTTTAATTTGTACCGGACAAACATCAACGCTTACATCTAACGGCGCCCTCACCTACTCCTGGAGTACAAGTGCAACAGGCTCAACAACGGCAGTTTCTCCAACTGTAAATACAAATTACACAGTTACAGGTACAGATTCAAACGGTTGTATTGGTAGTGATACAATTACTCAATATGTTTCTGCTTGTACAGGGATTAATCTAAACCAAATTAATAGTTACGGGATAAGTCTTTACCCCAACCCGACTTCAGGAGAATTGATCCTGAAATCTTCGCAGGAAAATTTATCCGTTGAAATTTATAATGTGATCGCAGAAATGATCCTTACTCAGAAAATTACCGAAGCCGAAACAAAACTTGATCTGAAAGAATTCGCGAAAGGAATTTATTTTGTGGAGATCTCAGAAGCAGGTAAACTTATCTATATTCAAAAAATAATCAAGGAATGAAAATAAAGACCGGGATCGCAACTATCATATTTGTATTACTTGCCTTTTTATCCAATAAGAACATTGCGCAATTAGCCGGTTCATATACCATTCCGGGATCTTATCCATCTTTAGCGATGGCTATTAATGATCTGAATCTAGTAGGGGTGGCCGGACCAGTGACGATAAATATTAATGCTGGATATACTGAGAGTGTAATTCCCGGTGGTTATACTTTAACGGCAACAGGTACAGCTGCCAATCCAATTACTTTTCAGAAGAACGGCATCGGTGCAAATCCATTATTGATCTCTTACACGACCGGTATCGGAAATCCGGGAACAGCAATTCAAGATGGCATCTTCAGGATCATTGGTTCAGACTATATTACGTTCGATGGTTTAGAACTTCGTGATACAAATACAACAAATCCTAAAACAATGGAATTCGGATTCTGTTTCTTCAAAAATAATACAACCGATGGCTGTCAATATAATACTGTAAAGAATTGCGTCATTAAAATGAGAACTATCAATAATCCGGGAGGCTGGTATGTTTCAGGCTCACGTGGAATAGAGGTATCCAATACATTCAGCGCTACACAAACCGCTACAGCAAACACAACGTCGGCTTCCGGAAGTAATTCATACAATAAGTTCTATAATAACACCATTAAAGAATGTTATACCAGCATTTCTTTATTGGGCTTTAATGACATTAGTCCATTCTCATTCATGGATACTGATAATGATATTGGCGGTAGCTCCATTTCTACAGGTAACCGTATTCTTAATTTCGGCGGCGTTGGAACAGGCTCACTTGCCGGTATACAAACCTATTACCAGCGTAACGCAAATATTTCATACAATCTTATCAATAACAATAATGGTTCCGGGGCCGACCATCCCGGTGTAACAATAAAAGGAATTGCAAGCGGAACCGCACAAAGCACTAATGTGAGCATAACAAACAATACCATTACGTTAAAGGACTCGTATACTTTATTAATAAATCAAACTGCTATCGAGAACATAGCAGGAAGTACTCCATTATCTAATACGGTTGATATTACAAATAATGTGATCACAGGATGTTCAACACCTCTTACCAATCAAATAAATTTCAGAGGGATTCATAATACAGCAAATTCGGATGTGTTGAATATCAACGGAAATATTCTCACTAATAATTCCTCTGCAGCATTATATAATACATTTTATAGTATCTATAACACCGGCACTGTTGTTTCTGCAATTAATATCAGTAATAATCTGATCAGTGGTATTACGCTTTCGAATACACCTTCGAATTTTCAATTGAAAGTCATCAATAGTGCTGTTACAAGCTCAATTTGCAACCTGAGCATCTCAGGAAACACACTTCAATCGGTTACTTACAATGGAGTATCAAATTCTGATTTTACTTTCATTTCTAATGCGGCTTCTCCTTCCATAACCACCATTAGTTATAATTCTCTTGGTACTCAAACCTTATCCAACCTCGGGAAGGTGTATTTTATTGACAACAATGCATTCGCGGTACCCATTACAAATATTTCATACAATACCATTACAGGTAATATATACAATAATCAAGCGCTTCTCTTTGCCGGTTGTATAAGCAACGGCTCTTCTATCGGCTCTACCTTAACTCTAAACAACAATAACTTTTCTAATTTTACAGGGGGCAGTATTTGTTCTGTTTATGGTATACAGATCCTGAACACTGGTATGCAGTTCGTCAGATCAAATACAGTTACAAATTTATCCGTTGCCGATCCTTTGTATGGTATATATATGCCAAGTGGAAGCACGGGGAGTACTATTGAAAATAACATTATCGGTAATTTAAATGGAGTTCAGGTTTTTGGAATTAATTTTGGTAGTGTGATCTCAAATGGTCTTGATGTAAAGAATAATATTGTAAATTCTTTAACGGGAAGTAAAGAAGTAAATGGAATATATAGCTCAGGAGCCAATAGTCCGGATATTACAAAGAACAAAATTTATGATCTGGCAACAAGTAGTTCATACTATCAGGTCAGAGGTATTTATCTTGGCGGTAATGTGAATGGAACGCTTAACATTTCTAACAATCTTGTAGGAGATCTAAAGCGATTAGCCGCAGCGAATTGTAATACCTGTATTACCGGGGTTGATCTGCAAGCGTACCAACCGAATACAAAGATCTATTTTACACATAATACTATCTATTTGGATGCTACTCCTACCGGAACCAACTTTTCTTCGTTCGCATTGAATGCAGTTTCCAGCGCAGGCGGAGGAGGAGACGAGATGTTCTTTAAAAATAACATCATAATAAATAACTCCGTTCCATTAGGAACAGGATCGGTAGTTGCATTCCAGCGTTCGTCATTCTTCAATTCAAATTATAACAACTCATCAAACAATAATATTTTTTATACCGGTTCCGGACCATCACATTATATTTATTCGGATGGCACTAACACTTATACAACTTTAGCGGCTTTTAAAACTTATATTAGTCCCGCTGAAAGCAATTCCAAAACTGAACTTTCTCCGTTCACTACAACAGTTGGTGCCATGAGTAATTATCTGGATATTAATACAAGTATTCCTACCCTGGTAGAGAGCGGTGGCATGGCTGGCACAGGTATTAATGATGATTATGCAGGAAATTTAAGAAATCCTGTTTCGCCCGATATAGGTGCATGGGAAGGAAATTATACCATTCCGCTTTACCTTTCAAAAAACTTTAAAGACTCTGAAAATATTGAGCTCTACCCCAACCCAACTTCAGGAGAATTAATTTTAAAAACAGAACAAAAAGAAAATTTAATTTTTGAAATCTATAATGTCATCGGCCAGCAAATTTTAAAACAAAAAATTACTGAAGCCGAAACCAAAATAGATTTGAAAGAACAAGCGAATGGAATTTATTTTGTTAAGGTTTTGGAGGAAGGCAAAACAATTTATAATTTGAAAATTATTAAACAATAAGGTTATGAGAAAACAATTCTTATTTATTCTTGTCTTAGGTTTTGTTGCATTCCAAATAAATGCGCAAAATAAACTTTATCAGGAAGACAGCTGTCTTATTTCTAAATATTATTTTAACGGCACAAGCAGCGGAACTGTT
>JAHEYE010000091.1 GCA_023251695.1 Sphingobacteriaceae bacterium
CTTAATTTTATTTCCTATTCCCAGGATTCACTATATGCCCGTCTTGTTATAAAGGAACTTACTTCGAAAAAATATTACGGCAGGGGATATTTAAACGATGGTCTTGATAAAGCCGCACAATTTATTGCTTCCGAATTAAAACGTTTCAAAGCAGAACCTCTGTTCACCACCGGGTATTATCAATGGTTCGATTTTGATGTGAATACCTTTCCAGGTGATATGGATGTGCGCATCAACGGAAAAAAATTACAACCCGGCACTGATTTTATTCCAACTCCTGAAACCGGCAGCATCAAAGGAAAATTTAAACTTGAGAAAAAAGATAGCGTCACTTATCTCGCACCGCATTTCCCTATTCCAATTACCGTAAGTCTTAAGCGTAAATTAACTTTTAGCGTGGCTACCAATTCGACTCAATATGCCGGTATCGATCTACTTAATACGAATCAATATAAGGAATTGAATACCCTCGAACTCAATGTTGAAAGTAAAGTGCTTACCAAATTCATTAACAAAAATATTTGCGCTTCTGTTAAGGGAACAAAAAACAACGATACGGTTGTAGTGTTCTCGGCACACTACGATCACCTCGGCGGTATTGGTAAAAAAACTTTTTTTCCGGGAGCAAATGATAATGCGAGCGGGGTGAGCATGGTATTGAATCTGGTAAAATATTACTCGGAAAACCCACCAAAGTATAAAACTGTTTTCCTTTTCTTTGCCGGCGAAGAGATTGGTTTGGACGGCTCCTATCACTTTGTTTACAGAGAAACGCTCGACCCTAAAAAAATCAAGTTTCTTATCAACTTAGATCTACTCGGCACAGGTGAGGATGGCATTATGGCGGTTAATGCCTACGAATTCAAAGATCATTTCATAAAGCTAAAAACTGTTAACGACCAAAAACATTATGTGAAAGAGATTAAACAGAGGGGAAAAGCTAAAAACAGCGACCATTACTGGTTCAGTGAGAAGGGGGTACCCTGTTTTTTCATTTATACTCTCGGGGGCATTAAAGCTTATCACGACGTTTTTGATATTGAAAAAACCCTCCCTTTAACTGAATATTCCGACGTTTTTCGCCTCTTAACGGGCTTTGTAAAAGAGCTTTAGGTAAACACAATATTTTCACTAAAAATACGTATCTTTAAAAGCTTATCGCCATATGAGTTTGAAGAGATTTTTTGTTGTCGTATTTCTTGCTGTTTTATGCCAGTCTAAACCCCTGTTTGGACAGTTTTATTACGGTATGCAAATGGATTTTGGCAAAAACAGGATTCAATACCAAACTTTCGACTGGACTTATTTTGAATTTGACCGTTATAAGGTTTATACCTACGCAGGCGGAAAAGAAATTGCGCAATATGTAGCCGTTTCGGTAGATAAGCAACTCCCTATTCTCGAAAAGCGACTTAATGTACAATTAGATGATAAAGTTCAGATTTTAGTTTACAACAATCAAAACGATTTTAAGCAAAGTAATTTAGGTTTAGCTGCCGACGATATGAATAATACCGGTGGTGTTACACGAATTATCGGCGATAAAATAAATGTTTTTTTTAATGGCAGTCACGCCGACCTCGACCGCCAGATACGGGCTGCACTAGCTGAATTAATCATTAATAAATTATTATATGGTGGCCGTGCGCGCGACATGGTGCGTAATTCGTCTTTACTCGTGCTTCCTGAATGGTATATACCGGGCCTTGTTAAATATTTATCGGAAGGTTGGAATACTTATTCAGATAACCTTTTGATGGATGCAATTAAAAACGACCGATTCTATAAATTCTCTCAGCTTACCGGAAAGGACGCACATAATGCAGGTCACGCTTTGTGGTATTACATTGCGGAAACGTATGGTGATGCGGTGATAGAAAGCATTTTAATCACTACAAAAATACAACGCAGCGCCGACCAGGGGCTTGCATTGTCTCCTGTTGGTTCTAATGTAAGTAATTTGATTTTTGAATTATGCGAAGCGTTTAATAAACGGTATTACAACTATAAAGACACCAGTCAGAAATTACCGGTTGTACCTGAAGTATTGCAAAAGCAAAAAAAGACGAGGCATTATTACAACTTGAAAGTTAGTCCTGACGGACAAAAAGCTATTTACGCCACCAATGAAATGGGGCAGTTTAAAGTTTGGGTAAATACTATTGGTGAAGAAAAACACAAACGCATTTTAAAATACAATCCTAAAGTTGAGCGCCTTGAAGATTTTAATTATCCATTGCTTGGATGGCATCCTAACAACGAAGTGGTAGCCATGATTTATGAACGGAAAAATCAAATGATACTGCAGACCTATGATGCAAGTACGGGCGAAAAATTTAAACGCAACATTACCGGTTTCGAAAAAATAAATGGTTTTTCTTTCAGTCATGATGGAAAAAAATTAGTCCTGAGCGGAGTTAAAAAAGGTAAAGGTCAGTCCGACATTTTCATTTTCTTAATGAACAGTGGAGGACTTGAGCAAATGACTAACGATATTTGGGACGACAATAATCCTGTATTCGTGCAAAACACAACAGGAATTGTTTTCGAAAGTAACCGCGTTTCGGACACCATCCGTTGGAATGATGATGCAAAAGTGTTTTACAAAATTACGCGCAACAACGATTTGTTTTATTTATCTTACAATCCAAAATCACAAATCGCAGTACGCGTTACCAATACGCCAGACATCAACGAAACGCAAGCACAGGAATATTCGAAAGAAGCCATTGCGTTCCTGAGTGAAAAAAACGGCGTCTATAACCGTTTTATTGCAAAGTTCGACAGCAGTATTTCTTTTGTGGATACGGTTGAGCATTACCGTTATTTCTTTAACTCGAAAGCCGTTAGTAATTACAGCCGCAATATTATCGAGCAACATATCAATACGCGTTTTACAAAAAAAGCGGAGATTGTTTATAATAACGGTCGTTATGTTTTAGCAGTTTCAGATCTCAAAAAGGAAAGCGAATTGCAGGAAACGGAATTAAAAAATTCCTGGTTTAAAGCTTCAGAGCGCCAAAGTATTTTTGATCCCGAAAAAATTTCTCTCCGTCGTCCGCGCACTCAGCCCATGCAGGAGAAACCAAAAATCATAATTACTCCGGATACAACCGCCAAAAAAAGCAACGGGGTGGATTTTGAAAACTACAATCTTACCGGAGAAAAAAACAAACCAAAGGAAAAGCCGGAAGTACCTGTCATTAATAAACCCGCGGCGGTTGACACCTCAGGAAGAAGTACTGTTACACAAAACGAATTCCGTTTCCCTATTCAGCAGAATTATTATACTGCCTTTTATACCGATTATGTTGTAACCCAATTAGACAACTCTTATTTAAGCACGAATTACCAGCGTTATACCGGAGGCGCTAATCCAATTTATTTAAATCCGGGGTTGAATGCGTTATTCAAAATAGGATTAAGTGATTTGTTTGAAGACAGGCGGATTGTAGCCGGATTCAGAATCGCGGGCTCATTGGATAACGAGTACATGTTAAGCTTCGAAAACCGTAAGCGCTTATTGGATCATCAATTGGTTCTGCACAGACAATCGTTCTTAAAAATTAATTCTTACTATGGCGAATTAGCAAAAGTAACAACTCAGGATGCGCGTTATTCCATCAAATTACCATTCACTGAAGTAAGCGCAACCAAATTTTCTTTAATGTACAGAAACGACAGGGCAGTGTTTGCTTCGGTAGGCGATTTTTCTTTACCAAAGAAAAACGTTTACGATAACTATGCCGGTGCGCGTCTCGAATATATTTTTGATAATACCCGCAAACGTGGATTGAATTTATATAACGGTGTGCGCGCTAAGGTATGGGTGGAATATTGGAGGCTGATTAAAGAAGACCGCCATGATTTAATTACCGGAGGATTCGATGTGCGTGCTTACAAAAAAGTACACCGCGATTTAATTTGGTGTAACCGTTGGGCCGGTGGAACTTCGTGGGGCACCGATAAATTGATTTACTATTTAGGTGGGGTTGATTCGTGGTTTAATCCGAAATTCGATAATAGCATTAACGTTGTGAAATCGGAGGAATATCAATTCCAAACCTTGGCCACCAACATGCGTGGTTTCAAGCAAAATATCCGTAACGGAAATAATTTTGCGGTTTGGAATTCAGAATTGCGCCTGCCTGTTTTCCGATATTTATTGAACCGTCCTATCAGGTCCGACTTTATTAATAATTTCCAAATCATAGCCTTTGGTGATCTTGGAATGGCTTGGTATGGAGTTAATCCTTTAAGCGAAGAAAATACCCTGAATAAAAATGTCTATTATGGTAATCCGATTACCTTAACAATCTACAACCAGAAAAACCCATTAGTAGCCGGAATTGGTTTTGGGTTGCGTTCACGTTTACTTGGTTATTTCTGCCGCCTTGATTTTGGTTGGGGCATTGACGATATGAAAGTTCAAAAATCTATAACCTATCTTTCTTTTACCACTGATTTCTAATTCGTAATAAGCTAACCTGATTATGAACAGCATTTACATTTTACTTTTAGTTGGCTTAGTGGCGGGTTTACTAAGTGGATTGGTTGGTATAGGTGGTGGGATAATTATAGTTCCGGTTTTGGTTTACTTTTTAAATTTCAGTCAGCAACAGGCGCAGGGCACCACCTTATTTATGTTTTTATTACCTATTGGTATTTTGGGAGTGATGAATTATTACAAAGCAGGTTATGTTGATTATAAAACTGCATTAATTGTAGCCTCCACATTTATTATTGGAAGTTATTTCGGGAGTAAATTAGCCATATCGCTCGATCAAAAAACAGTGAAGCAGTTATTCGGCATCATTATAGTTATTCTTGGTATTAAAATGATTTTCTGGAAATAGTGGTAACTGTAAATGAAATAAAGCAGCACGCCGATAAAATTTATGCTACCGTTTTAGCAGCACGCCGGCATATCCATCAGCATCCGGAACTATCGTTCAAAGAAACGGAGACCTCGAAATACATTGCAAATTTGCTGGACGGAATGGGAATCGCTTATACAAGCGGACACGTAAAAACCGGAATTATTGCGCTGATAAAAGGAAAGAATCCTGAGAAAAAAGTTGTTATGTTGCGGGCCGATATGGATGCCCTACCTATTACACAACAAAGCACAAAAGAATATGCATCAAAAAATGCAGGAGTAATGCATGCTTGCGGTCACGATGTACATAGCGCCTCGGCAATAGGTGCGGCTTCCATTTTAAACGCGCTAAAAGACGGATTTGAAGGCACAGTAAAAATAATTTTCCAACCCGGCGAAGAAGTGTTGCCCGGCGGCGCTTCCCTTATGATAAAGGAGGGGGTATTAAAAAATCCGGACGTTAATTTAGCCATTGCGCAACATGTACATCCGAGTATGGAAGTGGGGAAAGTAGGATTCAGAACGGGAATGTATATGGCAAGTACCGACGAAATTTATTTAACTATAACCGGTACCGGTGGTCATGCGGCCATGCCTGGTGATTACAATAATCCGCTTTTGATTGCATCAGAAGTGCTTCTCGAATTAAAAAAGAAATTCCCAAACGATGGGAAATCAGAAATACCAACTGTATTAGCATTCGGAAAAATTGAAGGAGCAGGAGCCACAAATGTAATTCCAGAAAAAGTGGATATACAAGGAACTTTCAGAACCATGGATGAAAAATGGAGAGCGGAAGCGCATGAGCTTATTACAAAAATTATTCTGGAAGTTTGCAATAAAAATAAAGCCAAAGCCGATTTAAAAATTGTGCGTGGCTATCCTTTTCTTGTTAATGATAAAAACGTTACAGAAAATTGCAGACAAGCGGCTATAGAATATTTAGGAAAGGAAAATGTGGAAGAACTACCCTTAAGAATGACGGCCGAGGATTTCGCTTATTTTACACATGAATTGCCATGTTGTTTTTACCGGTTGGGTACAGGGAATAAGGCGAAAGGAATTGTTTCGGGAGTACATACCGCTACTTTTGATATTGATGAGGAAGCATTAAGGATTGGTTCAGGCCTTATGGCCTGGCTGGCACTGCAACAACTTAAAACAGTTTAACAAAATTGAGGATTTTTACAACGTGATTAATAAGAGGAAATATACTATTTTTACAGGTTCTACGTTAAACAGAACATTGAGACTGCGCTATATAACATACCCTATAATTTTTGTGCTTTTGGTTCTCTTTCAGAATTGCGGAACCAAGAAAAATACATTTGTACACCGTGGCTATCATAACATGACGGCACGTTTTAACGGGTATTACTGGAGTTCGGAAGCCATTAAAGAAGGCGTTTATAAAATTGAAGGTAACAATAAAGATAATTTTGATAAGCTCTTGCCCGTTTATGTAATGCCAGGTAACGAAAATGCAAAGGCTACTTTTCCTGATTTTGATAAAGCCATTAAAAAATCTTCCTTAGTCATCCAGCGTCATACCATCAAAGACAAAAAAGATGTAGAGATTCCGAGTGCCGGAAAATGGATAGATAACAATTGGGTTAATATTGGTATTTCACGTTTTTACAAGCGTGAATTTTTTTCGGGCATTGAAGCATTTGACTATGTAGTGCGCACCTATAAATCGAAGGATAAATACAAGGCTTTATTATGGGAAGCAAAAGCATTGAACGAAGTAGGATCGGTATCAACTTCTGAACCTATCATCGCTTTGTTGTACAACGATAAAAAACTCCCCACTAAAATAAAAAGGCAATTGGGGGCATTGCGCGGTGATTATTTTATTAAGCGGGGTTTGTATAAGGAAGCCATTACTGCTTTAACAGAAGCTGCCAACCAGCCGGGCATCCTGCGCAAAGGACTTAGAAAAAGAGAACGCGCCCGTTATGCGTTTATCGTGGCACAGCTTTATGAAGACGAAAAGAACACAAAAAAAGCCAGGCAGTTTTATGAAAAAGCGCTGAGCTTAAAACCGTCGTACGATATGGTGTTTTATTCGAATATCAAATTGGCAAGAATGGTGGATACCAAGCGTGGCGGGGCCGATAAAACAAAATCAAAATTGCTGAAGATGACAAAAGACAGCAAAAATGCTGAATATCTTGACGTGATTTATTATACCCTTGGCGAAATTGAAGAAAAGGAACGACATCAGGATATGGCCATTGAGTATTACGCGAAATCGGCACAAACAAGTGTAAGTAACGTAAATCAAAAAGCATTGGCTTATTTAAAACTTGGGGATATTTATTTTGAGAATTCCAATTATCCATTATCCGAAGGGTATTACGATAGCACAATTACCGTTTTACCGAAAGATCATCCGAATTACAACAATATTATTACCCGTAAGAATACATTATCAACTTTAGTTGGATTTATACGGACTATTAAAAAAGAAGACAGTTTGCAAAAACTTGCTAAACTATCGGATGCGGAACGTCTTAAGGCCATCGACAAGATTATCGCAAAAATGGAAGATGATGAAGAAAGAAAAAAAGAAGAACTGGAAGCGATCAAATCAGGAAATCTAAATGCTATAACAAATACTAATTCCAATGATAATATTTTTGGTAGTGGCGCAGGCTGGTATTTTTATAATCAAACAACAATTAGTTTTGGTATTGCTGATTTTGCAAAGAGATGGGGCAACCGTAAAAATGAAGATAACTGGAAAAGGAGTCAGAAAGGTTTATCAATTGATAACGTGACAGACAATGAAGCTGTAAACACCAAAACAACAACTACAGGAAATAATAAAAACAATCCTAAAGCAAATAAAGACCCACGTAAAACCCGTGAATATTATTTGAAACAAATTCCTTTAACCGATACCATGATGAAAGTATCACACGACAGGATTATTGAAGCAGATTATTTATTGGGAGCAACTTACAAGGAAGAATTAAATAACAACAAGCGCTCTATAGCCGCGTTTGAAGATCTGAATACACGTTATGCCGAACACAAATACCGATTACAAAGCTATTATCAGTTGTACCGGATTTATCTGGCTGAAAAAAATCAGGAACGCTCCGATTTTTATAAAGACAAATTAATTTCTAATTACCCTAACAGCGAATATGTAAAGCTCATCAAAAATCCGAAGTACGCAGAAGAAAGAAATGCGCAGCGCGGCGAAGTAGAGAAATTTTACGAAAATACATTTGATCTGTATTCTGCAGGGGACTATGAACAATCGTATGCACTATGTAACGAAGCGTATACTAAATACGGCAAAACAGATTTCTCGCCTAAATTCGAATTGGTGCGTGCTATGTGTATCGGCAGACTAAAAGGTACCGATTCTTTAACCTGGGCCATCAACGAGTTTTTAATTCTTTATCCGAATTCCGATGTTTCGCCGCGTGCCATCGAGATATTAAATGCTATAAAAAGACAAAAAAACCCGGAATTGTTTGGCGAGGGTAATAACAAGCCCGTTAAGAATTCAACAGATACTTTTAATCTCAGGCTTGACTCAGAGCATTTTGCTTTATTGGTTACGCCCGATGATCCAAAAATCGTGAACCCTTATAAAACAGCAATCGATAATTTTAACCGCGAATTTTATTCGAATAAAACGTTTTCGATGGCTAGTAATTTGTTCGGCAATAATCAGCAAATGATTTTAGTTAAATCATTTCCGGATGCTTCAGAAGCTTATGCTTACGTCGACAACCTCAGAAATGATACCCGGATTTATGCAGGGACTATTAAAAAAGAACTCCTGACCTTTTTTATTATATCTGTCGAAAACCTCCCTCTTTTCTATAAAAAAGCTAATCTTAACTATTATAAGGCCTTTTTTGACGAGGCCTATAAAACTGTGATTCAGCAGCCTAAATAATTAATTTGGTGCATTGCAAAAAAATGAGTAACTTGCACTAAATTAACTATTTACGATTTTATGTTAGGAATTGGAAATAAAGGCGGCAGCGCCGAATCAAGCGCAATTAACCTTATTGGGATCGGAACCCAAATAATGGGCGATATTACCTCAGCCGGAGACGTACGTATTGATGGCTTTTTAAAAGGCAATCTAAAAATTGATGGCCGTTTAGTTATTGGCCCTAATGGAAAAGTAGAAGGTGAAGTGATATGTGCCTACGCAGATATATCGGGAGAAATTAAGGGAACTTTAAATGTTGGGGAAATGCTAGCATTAAAATCAACCGCTAAAATAATGGGCGATATCGTTACCGGAAAACTTTCAATTGAACCGGGTGCTGTATTTACCGGTACTTGTAACATGGGTGCCATTGTTAAAAACATTAATTCCACCGGTGAAAAATCAATCGCCTCAAAAACCGCCTAATAATTTTTTGAAGTATTCTAATTTAGGAATACAAATGGGGGTTATCATAGGCGTAGGATGCTGGGGCGGATATAAGCTCGATCAGATTTATCCGAATAAATACCATGTTTACAGTATCATTTTTAGCTTAGTCTCGATTTTTGCCGCCTTGTACTTCGCCTTAAAAGATTTTATCAATCCCAAAGAATAATGCAATCTTCTTTTTTAAAAATTATCGGCCTCTCCGCAATTTTATCGACAGGAATTTCTTTGCTTCTGAATTTTCTTTCTGTATTATCTTCAACTACCTGGTACATCAGCGTGCTTTTTCATCTTTTACTTTCAGTTTTATTGTTTCTTGTTTTAATCCGCAAAATAGGCGACCCGCGCGATTATGTTTTTAAAATCATATTCTCTTCAATGGGGCGACTGTTAGTCTGCATGATTGGTTTGCTTATTTACAAGGTATGTGATAAGGGTAATTTCACCCATTTTGCGGGACACTTTATGCTTCATTATATTTTGTTTACAGTTTTTGAAATTGGATATTTACTTAAGTTTATTAAAGCCCCTAAAAATGACTAAAAAACTAAATTCGGTAATAGCCTTTATGTTGGCAGGCGCAGTTGTGTTGGCTCAGGATGCTGCAAAAGTACCACAGTTGCCGGGTCCTGAAATGACCAATAAAAAAGGTAGTGAATATAAATTCAGTATCGTAAAAAATTTAGATGCAACAGCCGTTCAAAATCAAAACATGACAGGCACTTGCTGGTCGTTCTCGGCCTTATCTTTTTTCGAAAGTGAATTGATCCGGATGGGAAAAGGAAAAGATTATAATTTATCCGAAATGTTTGTTGCTCGTAAAGCTTATCCCTTGAAAGCCGATAATTACATCCGCATGCATGGTAAAACAAATATTGGTGAAGGTGGAGGGTTCCCCGACGTTATACAGGTTATCCGTCAGTTCGGCATGGTACCCGAAGAAGTATATACAGGAAAAAAAGACACGAAGTCGCAACATTACCACGGACAATTAGAAGCGGCAATTATTTCAGTTGTAAAATCAACAGTTGATGAGAAAACAGGGAAAATTGATTTTGATGCGGCACACGCCTCTGTTGAAAGCATGTGCGACGCTTTTTTAGGAAAAGTACCTGAAAAATTTGAATACAAAGGAAAGCAATACACACCGAAATCTTATGCAGAAGCTACCGGCATTAATGCAGATGATTATGTTTTCATTACTTCATTTTCCCACCATCCGTTTTATTCAAAATTTGTTTTAGAAGTTCCTGATAACTGGAATTGGGAATCGATGTACAATGTACCCGTAAACGAATTAAAGGAAATCATGAATTCAGCCATTCAAAATGGTTTTACCATTGCATGGGCTGCTGATGTAAGTGAAAAAGGATTTATGTATAAAGATGGTATCGCTGTTGCACCGGAAAAAGCATTTGAAGAGATGACGCCCGAAGAGAAAAAAGAACTAGCCATGAAACCGCAAAAACAATTAACCATTACGCAGGAAATGCGCCAGAAAGCGTTTGATAATTACGAAACACAGGACGATCACGGTATGCACATTGTTGGTTTGGTGAAAGACCAAAGCGGAACACCTTTTTATGTAGTGAAAAATTCATGGGGAAGTGATTTGAACGAATGTGGCGGTTATTTTTTCGCTTCAGAAAGTTTTGTGTTGTATAAAACCACCAGTATCATGTTGCATAAAAAAGGACTTCCAACAGCAACCGCAAAGAAATTGAGCATCGTCCAATAGGCCCTTTTGAAGTAATTGGTGAAACCATGTAAAAATTGAGTGAGTCACAATACACTCATTTTTAGTTTGTTAGAAGGCCTCATAAACACCTAAACCTCCCCTTAGCATATTTTAGCTAAACCTTTAGCACGGTTTTTGCGTCATAGTGTATAAAGGTATTAATCATGGCAATCAAACAACTTACTATACCAATGTTTCCATTAAACATGGTAGTGTTACCGGGAGAGACGGTGAAGTTGCATATTTTTGAGGAGCGCTATAAACAATTAATTAATGATTGTTTAGACAATGAAGCGCATTTCGGTATTCCATTTTCAGTTAACGGCAAAGTAAAAACTTACGGCGTTGAAGTAAGTATAAAAAAAGTAATCAAGATTTTTGATAACGGTGAAATGGATATTATGGTGCA
>JAHEYE010000092.1 GCA_023251695.1 Sphingobacteriaceae bacterium
AAAAGCGAATTTATGATAATTTTTATACCGCATTTTTTCTATTTTTATGGAAAATAGCGGGGCATGAAAAAAATAAAGTCAATAGAGGACTATCATAAAGAATACAAAAAATCAATTGAACAACCCGAAACTTTTTGGTCGGAGATCGCAGAAAATTTTATCTGGAAAAAGAAATGGGATTCTGTTTTAAAATGGGACTTTAATAATTACAATGTCAACTGGTTTTTAAACGGAAAATTAAATATTACCGAAAATTGTCTCGACAGACATTTATCTTCTAAGGGGAATCAACCGGCCATTATATGGGAACCAAATGATCCAAAAGAAAAAGCACTTACTTTAACTTACAAAGAACTTCACGAAAAGGTATGCAGCTTTGCCAACGTATTAAAAAACAATGGGTGTAAAAAAGGGGACCGTATTTGCATTTACATGCCCATGGTGCCTGAACTTGCTATTGCGGTTTTGGCCTGTGCAAGAATAGGCGCGATTCATTCAGTTGTTTTTGGCGGTTTTTCTTTTAATTCGCTGGCCGACCGTATTCATGATGCGGATTGTAATCTGGTTATTACTTCTGATGGGGCTTACCGCGGAGCAAAAGATATTCCACTTAAATCAGTTGTCGATGAAGCTTTGAAAACCTGCCCAACCGTAAAAAAAGTAATTGTATTACGGCGCACCAACAGTAAAGTTGAAATGCAAAACGGAAGAGATGTTTGGTGGAACGATGAAATAAAAAAAGTAAATGCTGATTGTCCGGCCGAAACGATGGACGCCGAAGACATGTTGTTTATTCTTTACACTTCCGGCTCAACCGGAAAACCAAAAGGCGTTGTTCATACTTGCGGTGGTTACATGGTTTATACGGGTTATACTTTCAAGAATGTTTTTCAATATAATGATGGCGAAATTTATTGGTGTACTGCAGATGTGGGTTGGATTACAGGGCATTCTTATCTGGTTTACGGTCCGCTTTTAAATGGAGCAACCACACTTATGTTTGAAGGAATTCCAACCTGGCCTGACGCCGGACGTTTTTGGGAAGTGATTGATAAACATAAAGTCAATATTTTTTACACCGCGCCAACAGCGATACGGTCGCTTGAAGCAATGGGATTGGATTTTGTGAAACCCCATAAACTAAATTCGCTCCGCGTGCTTGGAACCGTAGGCGAACCTATTAACGCTGAAGCTTGGAATTGGTATAACGAAAATATTGGAAAAAATAACTGCCCGATTGTTGATACCTGGTGGCAAACGGAAACAGGAGGTATAATGATTTCGCCAATCGCAGGCATTACAAAAACAAAACCAGGGTTTGCGACTTTACCGTTACCAGGTGTGCAACCGGTATTATTGGACGAAAGCGGTAAGGAATTACAGGGAAATAATGTGGACGGGCGTCTGTGCATGAAATTCCCCTGGCCTGGAATTATCCGCACTACGTATAAAAATCACGAACGCTGTAAAGAAGTTTATTTCTCAACTTTTAAAGGATATTATTTTACGGGCGACGGCTGCCGCAGGGATGAAGACGGTTATTACCGGATTACAGGAAGGGTAGATGATGTTATAAAAGTATCCGGACATTTATTGGGCACAGCCGAAATTGAAAATGCAATTAATGAACATGCTGATATTGTGGAAAGCGCAGTTGTTGGTTTCCCGCACGACATTAAAGGCTGGGGCATTTATGCGTATGTTATCTGCGACCGTAAAAGAGATGATGTTGAAGAACTAAAAAAAGAAATTATTGGAACAGTGAATAAATTTATGGGGCCGATTGCCAAGCCTGATAAAATTCAGATCGTAACCGGATTGCCAAAAACTAGAAGCGGGAAAATCATGCGCCGTATTTTACGCAAGGTTGCAGAGGGGGATGTAAATAATTTGGGAGATACATCTACTCTGTTAGACCCCGCAGTGGTTGAAGAAATTGTGAAGGGAGCAGTTAAATGAATTACCGGATAATAGTATTGCTTGGGCTCTTTGTTTTTTATTTTCAACTCGGTGCACAGGAAAAACGGAATGTTGATTCTTTGTATAAGCGATTGGCGGCCGCAAAAAGCGATACACTTCGTGCTAATTTATTAACCGATATTTCAACACAGTTGTACAGAAATTATCCGGATAGTGCAATGGCTCTTGCTAAGCGTGTATTCGAGTTGTCAAGCAATAGCAATTATAAGATGGGGAAGGGCCGTGCGTTTTATTGCATGGGGCTTGTACAGCAGGCCCGGGGAAAATTCGATGAGTCAATTAATTACCTGAATCAAGCACAAGTTATTTTTGAAGAGCTAAAGCGGCCGAAGGAACTATCATCTGTTTATAACACCAAAGGCCTGAGCTACTACGGAAAAAATGAAATACCGGATGCGCTTTCCAGTTATTATGAATCCATTAAAATGAGCGAGAAAATTAATGATATTGCCGGTCAGGCTACCGCTAATGGTAATGTGGGATTGATCTATTATGAGCAGAATAATTATGACAAGTGTCTTGAGTATTGGAATCTGGCCTTAAGTCTCGACGAGAAAATAGGCAATATCAAGGGAATTGCGAGGCATACAGGAAATATAGCAAATATTTATTACCGGAAGGCTAAGAATTTAAAAGCTGAAGGTAAACTACCCGAATCCAACAAAAACTATTCGAAAGCGATAGAGCTTTACACGAAGGCTTTTGAAATGGATGAGAAAATTGATTATAAGAGTGGCATGGCACAGCACATCGGAAACATGGCCAATTTATTTTACGATTTGGGAGATACTGCTAAAACAATGGAATATTATAAAAAAGCATTTTCTATATACGAAACCATGAATGACAAATTAGGAATGTCGCGCCAACTAGGAAACCTGGGATGGATTTACCTTGAAATGAAAAAGTATACAGAAGCAGAAAAGAACACCAGAACCGCCATTGAAATAGTAAAAAACACCAAGGCGCTTGATTTATTGTATAATTGGTACGATAACTTAAGCATTATACATGAGACTTCAGGCGATTACAAATCGGCACTCGGAAGTTATAAAACAAGTATTATGTTACGCGATAGCTTGTTTAATATTGATAAAGTAAAGAAAACACTTGAAACTCAAATGAACTTTGAATTTGAAAAAAAAGAAGCAGTCGCCAAAGAGGAGCGGGCGAGGCAAGTAGTAATACGCAATGCTTTCATTGGCGGCTTTGTATTAATGTTTTTAATGGCCATCATTGTTTACAGGGGATACCGCAATAAACAAAAAGCCAACAAAATTGTTTCAGAACAAAAAGAATTGTTACAGGAAAAAAACAAAGCGATTACCGATAGTATTCATTACGCAAAACGGATTCAGAACGCCCACTTACCGAGTAAAGAGTACATAACAAAAAAAATGGACGAACTGAAAAGGAAAAGTTAATGTCGGACCACAAATTATATTTCGATTATTTGGATTCTCATTTAGGTGAATTGGAATTAACTTCTACGGCCGATCATTTGCTTTCGGTACTATTTTTAAAAACGGAGAAAAATGTTTTAGATAAACAACCGGTACAGCCATCAGCAATTAATGAAGAAACAAAAAAGCAGCTGAATGCTTATTTCAAAAAGGAACTCACACAATTTAGTTTACCATTGAATCCGGCCGGAACAGATTTTCAAAAAAGTGTGTGGAACGAATTGATTAAAATTCCCTTCGGCACCACAATCTCATATTTAACCCTTGCTAAAAAACTTGGCGACGTAAATTCCATCCGCGCCGCGGCATCTGCCAACGGAAAAAATCCTATCACTATTATTATTCCTTGTCACCGTGTTATTGGTGCCGACGGGAAATTAGTCGGTTATTCCGGCGATATGTGGCGCAAACAATGGCTTCTCAATCACGAGAGTAGGCAAGAGAGCCTTTTTTAGATTTCTCCCCCAATTTGGGGGAGGTAAACTGATATAAACCAGACAGATAGTACCCATTCGTCTATTACCTGACCTTATTACTCTAAAAAATTGGTATAAGCCTTTTTTTTGCGGTAGTTTCGCTCCCGTTTTAACCTACATCCCAATGAAGCGAATCTTAATTTTTATCCTCGCACTTAATTTTATAAGCAAGCCCCTTGTCAAAGCCGACGAAGGCATGTGGTTACCTATGTTATTAGGTGAACAGGTATATGCTGATATGGTAAAGAAGGGTTTGAAATTATCGAAAGAACAATTATACAGCATTAATCAGGCAAGCATAAAAGATGCCATAGTTATTTTTGGTGGCGGATGTACAGCTGAAATTGTAAGCAAGGAAGGTTTAATTTTTACCAATCACCACTGCGGTTATAATGCAATTGCAGCCGCAAGTACGGTTGAACATAATTATTTAAGAGACGGATTTTGGGCACGCAACAAGCAGGAAGAAATTTCTGCAACCGGTGTAGGTGTGCAATTTTTAGTGAAGATTGCTGATGTGACCGATAAAGTAAACGAAAAAATAAAAGACATCAAGCCAATTGAACTCAGCCAGAAATTAAATGCAATTATGACTGAAATTGCTGCTAAAGAAACTGAAGGTACAGCTTTAGAAGGGCGCGTAGTGGGGATGTTTAAAGGCAACCAGTTTTTATTATTTGTTTACGAGCGCTATAAAGATGTACGTTTGGTTGGAGCACCCGCAGAAAGCATCGGAAAATTTGGTGGCGATACTGATAATTGGGAGTGGCCCCGTCACACCGGTGACTTTTCCATTTTCAGAGTTTACACCAACAAGGAAGGAAAGCCCGCTGATTATTCGGTCGACAATATTCCTATGAAACCAAAATATTATTTACCCGTGTCAATTAAAGGCGTAAAAGATGGTGACTTCGCCATGGTTTATGGATTCCCGGGGGGCACTAACCGCTACGAAACATCTTATGGTGTTAAATTAAAAACCGATATTGAAAATCCATCTTTAGTTAGTTTGCGCGATACGCGTTTAAAATTAATGTTTGAGGAAATGAAAAATGATCCCGGTGTTAAATTAAAATTAGCGGGTTATTACGCAGGTGTCGCTAATTACTGGAAATTTTTTGACGGGGAATCAAAACAGCTTTTGAAATTTAAAACCTACGAAGAGAAACAGGCTAACGAAACTGCTTTTTTAACTTGGGCAAAAGGAAAACCTGAATACGAAAATTTATTCAGCGATTACCAAAAGACTTATGATGCGTGGCGGCCTTATACAAAACAGCGTGTGTATTTAAACGAAGGGATTATGGGCACGCAAGTGATTGCTTTTGCCGCTAACCTTCAGCGTTTGGACGCGGTGTGTTCGAAAAAAGATGCAACTAAAGAGGAAATTAAAAAAGCAGCTGATGCAGCCAATAAAGCATGGACAGGTTTTTATAGCAGTGAAAATATTGCATCAGATAAAAATATTTTATCTTTTGTAACCCAGGCATTTTACAACGAAGTGGATGTTGCACAACATCCGAAAGGATTTTACACCTGGATGAGCACAAAATTCGGGGAATTAAAAAATAAGCAATGTTATAATTTGTTTGCAGATTATGTTTTCAATAATACCATGTTATTGGATTCTGTAAAATGGAAAGCATTTATTGCTAATCCGGATACCGCTACTTTGCATAAGGATGCAGCGTTTATGGTAGCGAATACTTTTAATTCGAATTTCACAATGAATTACCAAAAATACTTTACTGATTTTAATGCACAGAATTATGCTTTGGGCCGCAGCTATCTGAAAGGTATTTTGGAAATGAATAAAGGAAAGAAAATGTATCCTGATGCCAATTTCACCATGCGTGTTTCTTACGGGGCTGTAAAATCTTATGTTCCGCGTGACGGGGTTAAATACAGTCATATTTGTACTTTGTCGGGCGTAATGGATAAATACAAACCGGGCGATTATGAATTTGATTTACCGGCAAAGTTTTTAGACTTAGCTAAGAAAAAAGATTTTGGTCAGTATGTTGATCCGGCCACAAAAGATATTGTAGTTGGTTTCATAACGACTAACGACATTACCGGCGGTAACTCCGGATCTCCAATCCTGAACGCGAATGGTGAGTTGATTGGTTTATGTTTTGATGGAAACTACGAAGCGCTAAGCCACAAAATAGCTTTCGATAAAGATTTAAACCGTACCATTAACGTAGATATCCGCTATGTGCTTTGGGTGGTTGATAAAGTAGGTGGGGCAAGTAATATTATTGCAGAGCTGGATCTTAAAAAATAATCAAAGCCATTTGGTTAAAGCTCTGCTATTGCGAGGCTTTTTTATTTTGTTTACTTTAGGATGATGCAAGTTGAGGTCCAATCTCCTTTTTCAGAATTAAAGAAAGCTGCTCCAGTTTTCAACGAGACCTCTGCTGTTTTTAAGAACGATTTGCTTGTAGCCTGTTCACAGGAAAAGTTAAGTGATATAAAAACGATCCGTCAATATCACGATACGCTGTTATTTTTGTTGTCTTATCCTGAAAACGCCTCTTTAAAAATGTTGGCGCAAAACGAAATGATCCGCATTGCCGATTCTATTTTTCAATTATCCGATTCAAAAAAAGAAAAACTGGACCTAAGCGGACTGGCGTTTACAAATACGCACGGTGGATTCAGCATCGCGTTAATAAAATGGTTACTGAAAGAATATCCCGGAATGGCTTCCATTCATTCCTTTGATGAAGAAGGCGTTCACCCAAGAGAAGTTTTAAAGCATGCTTTAGGGGAAATGGAATTTGAGTTAGCGTCAGATGAGAAACTAAAACCCGAAGCCTGGATTGCGAAAGCAAGCGGCACGAAAAATAAAGGCAAACAGTTGCAATGGTTCGCAAATCAATTTGAAAACATTAACGCAAGTGATTTAATAAAAGACCAGTTATTAGATTCATTAAAACTTTATGTAACCATTGAACCAAAACAGGAAAATTTCTCGAGGAGTTTTGGAAATTTAAAACCTTCACAAACTTATTTCCACACCAGCGGTATTCTGAAAAAGTTTGATGAAGCCGCCTTGATTAATAAAAAATTACCAACACCAAAAAAATTATCGCCGCAACAAAAATCAGAAATAATAAATTGTTCCCGTGTTGCTTTGTGTTTATTGAACCGCGAAACAGACCCGGTTACGTATTGCAACGAGGACGGACTTTTGTATTACGAATTGGAACACGGCTTGTCAATTGCTTTATTCAGCATGTTACCTGAAAGAAGATTACCTTTGGAATCGTACATCGGCTTCATGATGTTCAAGAATGGTTACCCGATGGCTTATGGCGGGGGATGGGTATTTGGTAAACGCTCTTTATTAGGAATAAATATCTTTGAAGCCTTCCGTGGTGGTGAATCTGCATTTGTGTTTGCACAGTTGTTACGGACTTATAAAAATGCTTTTGGTGCCGACTATTTTGAAGTAGAACCCTATCAATTCGGAAAAGACAATCCTGAAGGATTACAATCCGGCGCGTTTTGGTTTTACTATCGTTTTGGTTTCCGTCCGGTGGATGAGCAACTAAACAAACTCGCAACAGAGGAATTTCAAAAAATTCAAAAAGATAAAACATACCGTTCGCCAATTTCAACATTAAAATTATTTACAAAATCAAACGTCTGTGTTCACTTTGCGGGAAATCAAAAACCAATTAATCCTGCCGATATCAGTAAATACATTTCTCAACAAATAGTAAAACAATTTAATGGCGACAGAACTGCGGCTGAAAAATATTGCAATGCCAAACTGAAAAAAGAATTAAACATCACTATTTCTGCAAAAAATCCTGGCATTAAAAAATTGAATTTGTTTTATGGTTTGTGTTTGGATACCAATAGACTTTCCGGGTCAGATAAAACAAAAATCAAAAAACTGATTTTAGAAAAAGGAATTAATGAATTTGAATACATTAAACTCCTGAATCAAATCCGTTTTAAATATTCTTTCGAATAATACTTATTGTGGTTCAGCGACCGGCTAGTGAGCTTGCCGAACTACGCTTTAGGTTTCTTATTGATCAGCCAAACACCAAGGATTACAATTCCCATCGAAAAGAACTGAACAACGGTAACAATTTCTCCGTCCAGTAATCCCCAGCCAATCGCCACCACGGGAATTAAATAAGTGCAACTGGATGCAAATACAATTCCGGATAATTTTATTAAATTATTAAAAAGAATAACAGCACAAGCGGTCCCGACAACCGCTAAAATACAAACATAAGCCAGAGCTGTTGTTCCGTTTGGATGTTCAGACAAATGCGTTTGAAAATCTGTTCTCAGAAATAAATACACGATAGCTATGGGGCCAATTATGGTAAACGACCAAACCGTAGCCGCTATCGAATTCACATGTGATAAATATTTTTTTATACCGTTTACACTTATTGCGTAACAAAAGGTCGCCGCAACAACCAATAAGCTATAATTGATATTTTTTGTTTCCCCACCACCTTCAGAAAATCCCATTAAACATACCGCGCCAATTAAACCAATGGCCACGCCTGCAATCTGAAAATTTTGAATTTTAGTTTTAAAAACCAAAACACCTATAAGAATAGTAAAAAGCGGGGTCAAGGCATTCAACATTCCGGTGAGGCTACTGCTTATTTGTGTTTCTGCCGCGGTGAATAAAAAGGCCGGGAGTAAATTTCCGAAAACACCCATAATAAAAAGACCTAACCAGTCTTTTTTAAAATTCACGCTGTTGTAATGTTTAATTAAAAAGGGAGAAACGGCAATAAAGGCGATAGCAATCCGTAAAGCTGCTACCTCATCGCTGGTAAAGGCCACCATGCCCTCCTTCATTAAAATAAACGAACTGCCCCAGATAAGGGACAGCAAAATCAGATAAAACCAGGAGAGGGAACTTTGTTTCACGGCCCAAAGGTAGCAGGCTTAATGAAATAATTTTTGTTATTGATAAAAAACTTATGATATTTGCTCCCGTAATGATGACTAAAAAGATAAAACACGCAAAGAAACTTTTCCGATAAGGAGAGGCACGAATGTTTTATTGTTAAAATATTATAGCCTTTCCGATTTAGGGAAGGCTTTTTAATTTTCAGCAAATAAAAAATATTAAATACTAAATAATTAATAAATAATGAAAGTAGCAGTAGTAGGCGCCACAGGATTAGTAGGCACAGAAATGTTAAAAGTTTTAGCGGAAAGAAATTTTCCGGTAACAGAATTAATTCCCGTTGCGTCTGAGCGCTCAGTAGGAAAAGAAATTGAATTTAAGGGAAAGAAATATAAAGTGCACTCGATGCAACAAGCCATTGATGCTAAACCTGCCATCGCTTTATTTTCGGCAGGCGGAAGTACTTCTTTAGAGTGGGCACAAAAATTTGCAGATGCAGGCGTAACTGTAATTGATAATTCTTCAGCATGGCGGATGAATCCAAATAATAAATTAGTAGTGCCTGAAGTAAACGCGAATGTTTTAACCGCGAAAGATAAAGTTATCGCGAACCCAAATTGTTCAACGATACAATTAGTAGTGGTGTTGAATCCGCTGCACAAAAAATACAAAATTAAACGTGTTGTGGTTTCAACGTACCAATCTGTAACGGGCACCGGCGTAAAAGCAGTAACGCAATTAAATAACGAGCGTGCCGGAACCAAAGGCGAAATGGCTTATAAATATCCTATCGACCTAAACGTAATCCCGCAAATTGATGTGTTTACCGATAATGGTTATACCAAGGAAGAAATGAAAATGGTGAACGAAACCAAAAAGATAATGGGCAATAATAACATTGCGCTAACCGCGACAACTGTTCGTATCCCGGTAATGGGTGGTCATAGCGAAAGCGTGAACATTGAATTTGAAAATGAGTTTGAGGTGAAAGATATTTTTGAGATGATGAAAAATACGGAAGGCATTATTTTACAAGACGATATCGCTAACCAAATTTACCCGATGCCCATGAACGCCCATAACCGCGATGAGGTTTTTGTAGGACGCATCCGTCGCGACGAATCACAACCAAAAACCCTGAATTTATGGGTAGTGGCCGATAATTTACGTAAAGGCGCCGCCACCAACGCCGTTCAAATAGCCGAACATCTGATGAAAAACAAATTGGTTTAACCTTTGACTTTTCACTTTTAACCTTTAACTTCATCCTATGGTAACACGCCCGTTTAATTTTAAAAAGTGGATCGATGAGAATCGTCACTTGCTTAAGCCACCCGTAAATAACAAGGTAGTTTATAAGGATACAGAATTTATCGTCATGGTAGTGGGCGGACCAAACTCCCGCAAGGATTATCACTTTAACGAGAGTGAAGAATTCTTTTATCAGTTACAGGGCGATGTTGTAGTTCAGCTTCAGGAAAACGGGAAAGCAATTGATGTACCGATTAAAGAAGGCGATATTTTTTTATTGCCGCCGAGAGTACCTCATAACCCAAAACGTTTTGACGGAACAATTGGTTTAGTAATGGAACGCCGCCGCCGCGAGGGTGAAAAAGACGGCTTAATGTGGTTTTGCGAAAAGTGTAATACTAAATTGCACGAAGAGTATTTTACATTGACTGATATTGCCACACAGTTCCAGGCTGTATTCTCAAAATTCTATAACTCAAAAGATTTGAGAACCTGCAAAAGCTGCAACCATGTAATGGAACCGCCTTCGGTTATTGCGTAGATTATCCATTTTAAAAAGCCAAGACTAATGAAGGTAATTTTAACTACCACTTTGTTAATATTTGTATTATCAATTTTCGGGCAGTCAACATTTAATTATCAAACTGACTTTAAAAAAATCTTAGAAAGAACCAAAGATAAAAAAGATAATCTTTCTTATGATAAATTATTAAAACGCTTTACCGTAAACGATACGACATTAACGAAAAATGAAGTTTTGGCTTTATTAATTGGATTCACAAACAAAGCAGAGTATAAACCTTATAATGATATAACAACAGAAAGGGAAATTTATGAACTTAATGGCGACAAAAAATATCAGGAAGGGCTTGACCTTGCAAATAAATTCTTAAAAACACACCCATTAAGTGTAAAAGCACTTTTTGAAAAATCATATTCGTTTTATAAGCTAAATCAAAATGATAGCGCTCAATTTTACATGTACAAAGGACGAGAAATTTTTAAAGCAATGTTTTATAGCGGTAATGGGAAAACAATTGATAGTCCAATTTTCGCGTTGGGACCAGCCGATGGTCAGGACTATATTCGTAAATTTATTGCGGCTAAAATTGGAATAATGGGCTCTGGTAAGGATTCGGAAGGAAATTTTTTGGACATATTGGAGGTAATGCCGAAGGATGGAAGCCCCTCTTACAGTCTTTATTTCATAATTGAACATGCTACTCAAAAGATGTTCGATGGAAAAAGCATCGAAGAAGAATTAAAAGAACAAGACAAAAAGAATAAATAAAACAAGGCCTAAAACCACCTCCTAATTTCCACTTTTTTTCAACAGC
>JAHEYE010000093.1 GCA_023251695.1 Sphingobacteriaceae bacterium
CGGCCCGGTTGAAGGATTAACTACCGAAGAAACCAAACAGTTTTTAGCGGGCGATGTTGCATTCAATGATGATGTGTTTACAACCCAAAATGGTTTAGGCCCTTTGTTTGTTGCAAATTCCTGCGGAAGTTGTCACGCCGGTGATGGTAAAGGACATCCATTTACAACCTTAACAAGATTCGGACAAATCGATAGTTCCGGAAATCAGTTTATCAGTGAGGGTGGACCACAATTGCAAAACCGCGGCATTCCCGGATACAATCCTGAACAAATTCCTTCAGGAGCAACTTCTACAAAAATTTTGCCTCCTGCGAATACCGGCCTGGGCTTTTTGGACGCAGTTTCAGATGCTGACATAATTGCAATGTCTGATCCGTCAGACGCTGACGCCGACGGAATAAGCGGGAAGCCAAATTGGGTTTCTGTTCCGTCTTATTGCACACTTCGTCCAAATTATTTATCGCAAGGCGGGAAATACATTGCGCGCTTTGGAAAAAAAGGCGCAGCTTACGATCTTCTACAACAAACGGCAAACGCATATAATCAGGACATGGGAATTAATTCTTCTTTTGAATCCATCGACACCTATTCTAAATTACAAGTCGGCCCGGAAGTAAGTAACGTTACCGTACACAATGTCGTGTTCTATTTAAAAACATTAAAAGCTCCAATTCAACGGAACGCAAACGATGCGGATGTGAAAAGCGGTAAACAATTATTCATTGATATCGGTTGCGAGAAGTGTCATAAATCACAATTAAAAACAGGAAACGCAACTATATCGGCATTAACAAATAAAACAATTGCGCCGTATACCGATATATTGTTGCACGATATGGGCCCCGGTTTAGATGATGGCTATACAGAAGGCTCGGCAAAAACTTTCGAATGGAAAACACCCGCTTTATGGGGACTCGGGCTTTCAAAAAATTCTCAGGGCGGAAGTTATTTTTTAATGCATGACGGTAGAGCAACAAGTATTGAATCAGCCATTTTATTACACGGCGGCGAGGGAGCCCAAAGCAAAACCAACTTCGAAAGTTTAAGCTCGACAGACAAAGCAAAAATAATTAAGTTTTTAGAAAGCCTTTAATGGAACGCAGAGAGTTTATAAAAACAACATGTGCGGTCTGTATCGGGACCACGGCACTTGCTTCTTTTATAGCTGCTTGCAAAAGCTCAAAATATATTTCTTCATTCACTGAGGAAAATAAAAAAATTGTAATTAAAAAATCGGAATTTGTTATAGTAAAAAGGGGAAAGGAAAAGCAACTGAGCCATATTACTTTAAAACCTGCCGGATTGCAATTTCCTATAGCGGTTTATAAAACAGGAAACGAATACAAAGCCTTATACACCCAATGCACACATCAGGGATGTGAGTTAACCGCCTATGACGCTGCTCTTGTTTGTCCATGCCACGGCGCAGAATTTAATACCAGAGGTAACGTAACGCAAGGCCCCGCAGAAACTGATTTAAAAACATTTGCAACAACACACGATAATGAAAACATATATATACAATTATAAAAAGCAAATTGCAGTCGTTATTTTTTTATTGATTTCACTTTTTGGAAGCGCCCAAAAGGATTCGGCAAAAATTGTGCGCTCCCTAACGGATTCATCCAAGGTGATAATGAATATGGACGCTATTTACAACCGTCCTTTTTTACAATACGGAAAAATCCCTGTTGCATTGGGCGGCTATGTGGAGGCAAATACTAATTATGCAGTAACCGATGGTAAAACCGAGGGCTTTTCATTTCAAGCGAGGAGAATGACCTTATTTGTTTCATCAAACATTCACCGTAAAATAAAATTTTTGACTGAAATAGAGTTTGAAGATGGCACGAAAGAAATTAATATTGAGTTTGCTTCTTTAGATATTCAATTTCATCCGCTATTAAACTTCAGGGGAGGAATTGTTATGAATCCTATTGGTGCGTTTAATCAGAATCATGATGGTCCGCGATGGGAATTTATTGACCGGCCAATTTCCGCCACACAATTATTGCCGGCTACTTTTAGCAACGTGGGCTTTGGTTTGTTTGGAAAATTGTATAAACAGAATATTGTTTTTGCGTATGAGGTGTATTTGACCAACGGATTAAATGACTTTATTATTTCAAACTCACAAAATAAAACTTTTTTGCCGGCGACAAAACAAGACCCCAATCGTTTCGAAGAAAGTTTTAATGGCGAACCTTTAACGACGGCTAAGGTTTCATTGCGCCATCGTAAAATCGGCGAGCTAGGGCTTTCTTATATGGGAGGTTGTTACAATAAATTTCAGGAGGATGGATTGGTGTTGGACGTAAAGCGTAAAGCAGAAGTTTTTGCTGTTGATTTTAACACCAGCATTCCAAAAGTAAAAACTAATATTACAGCTGAATGGGCTTGGGTAATGGTAGATGTCCCCGGAACATACACTCAGCAATTCGGAAACAAACAACAAGGTGGCTTTGTAGATATTGTACAAACCATATTAAAAAGAAAAA
Organism: Sphingobacteriaceae bacterium; assembly: GCA_023251695.1. Taxonomy (GTDB): domain Bacteria; phylum Bacteroidota; class Bacteroidia; order B-17B0; family Aurantibacillaceae; genus JAHEYG01. Next base: position 2,499 of record JAHEYE010000093.1, read on the forward strand.
TGTTTGGATTTGAAAAAGCCTCTTTGAACTTAGCGTTTCGTACGGAGTATGTTGATTGGAATGTGGGTAAGTTTAAAGAAACAGGCGGAAATATTTCAGACGAGGTTGTGGCTATTGTTCCGGGGATTAGTTTCCGCACATCACCACAAACGGTGATCCGTTTTAATTACCGCTACCAGTGGCAAAAAGATATTTTAGGAAACCCGGCAGCAAGAACAGCGGCAATACAATTTGGCATTTCGAGTTATTTCTAAATTCTCTACTATATTGAATGAAGAGAACTACCACAATTCATAATCTAAAACCGTATTCTCCATGCGATACGTTGGCGTTTGCTTTCCGTTAGATAATTTATTTACTTCTTCGGCAACAAAACGTTGCAATTCACTTAACATTACTTTTTTGTCTTTGTTCTCATCGGCCTTGTAATTATTCATGCCGTCTAACAAACAATGTGTAAATAATCCGTTGTTCCATTTCTCGCCTTCAAAAGCAGCTTCTGTTCCGCCTGCTGATGAAATAATTGTTGCGCCACAATTCTGACGCAAATCAGAGAAAACGGCTTTCGACATTTCCAGCGCTGTGCTTTGTACAAATGTGGTTCCTGCAATCCTTATATCGCGTTTGTTTTTGTTTTGATTTTCGTTGCCGTCCATTTCGTAAATATCTTCATCTACTTCACCGCTGAAACATGCATCCACAAACATTAGTTTACGAATTGGTTTCATGTCTTTAAACAAGGTTTCAAATTCTTTAAAAGCTACCGAATTAATTTTGGGATCTGTGAAATCAGTGAAATACGAAGGGAAATAATAGCTCAAATCGTCATCCAGATAACCGTGCCCCGCAAAAAACACCATTACAACATCATTAATAGTAGCCTTGGCAAAAAACTGTTTTAATAATTTTACGGAATCGGGGGCGAAGGATTGATTAAATAATTTCTTGATTTCAATTTTACCGAAGGATTTTGAATTCGCCATGGTATTAGCAACATCACTCGCGTCTTTTACCGCGTAAGCAAGATCGAACTTTGTGTTTTTAAATTTCTCACTGGCAATTACTACTAAGTACAAATTCGACTTTACTAAATTCGTGTTGTTATGTAAGCGCGCCACACGTGGACCTTCCAGCCCCCCTTCATCTTTAATAATAAATTCAAAACGGTTAATGCCAGAAGTAATTTCAAATGAAATTGTTTTTTCGTAGTGATCTGAAAGGGAAGCGTCAATTTTCTCTGTATAAACTAATGTTCCGTTATTGAGAACATCGAATTGTTTTAATTTGCTTTGTCCTTTGTTAATGCTTACTGCAAAGCTGACTTTGTCGCTTTTTTCTTCCTGAAGCTTTACATATTGAAACTCGGGAGCGGCTGCAAAATTAATCTTGCTTTCCGGCTTTAAGCCAAGCACTCGCATCCTTTTTTTGTAAGCGGATTCGTATACACGAAGAAGGGTTGTGTCTTTGCAGCCAAAGCTGCGCAAGACTTTATGCGGCTGATTTAAATAGGCATCAAATTGTTCGAAGCTATAAATTTCACTTTTATTTTTGAAACGGATGTTTTTAATAAAATCCTTCGAGCCCATGTAATACAGGTCGGGAGTTATCATAAAAAAATTATCGCCCATGGCGTTAGCCAACTGACCAATTGATTTCTTTTGTTTTAAATCGACAAAGAGAGCCATTGAGGTGGAAGAGCCCGTTATAATGACCTGATCTAATTCCTCAATAAAAAAACAATTAGGTAAAATAATCTTCGAATCACTTAAGTCAAATATTTCTTCGCCGACATTATTATAGAACTTAAAGATTTTTCCTAAGGCATCACTCAGCGCGAAATAATTTCCGCTTTCGCTTGTATAATGAAAAGGTAATAGTTCTTTAGAGGTGATTAAAGTTTTGGAAATAATTTCTTTCCCGGTTTCGGTATTGTATTCCGTATAGGCGTGTTCCTGATCCGTACTACTGCTACCAACATTATATTTTAAATACCAAATTGAAATATTAGCACCGTTGTTTTTTAATTTGATATCAAACGGATAATAAGTCTCGGCAAAATCTTTTACCACCTTTTTAGTTGCCATGTCAATTTTTACTACCGCGTTAACAGGCATATCTACCTCAGTGCCGCTGAAGTTTTTCTTTTTTGTGATTTGTGTTACCGTATATAAAAATTTATTATCAGGACTTAAAACAACAGGCGAAGTAATAATCCACGAAGAGCTTTCGTAATCAACCTTCTTTGTTTTGCGGTTTACGATTTTAAATTTCCCCGCATCAGGCACAAACACCAAATCTTTTGTAAAGTTCACTATTTTGTATTGATTACTCATAGCGAGAGAATACATGCCGTCGTATTTCTCTTCGGACATAGTTTTTAAATTAATAATGTGCAGACTTGTATAATCAGCATAATAAAATTCACCGTTCATAAAGCCACAAGCGGCAGCATTTACGTCTTTCTTAATGGTGCGTGTAAATTTCTTTTTGTTGAGATTGTAAATCGCTAAATTAAAATTTGGATAAGCCTTTCCTGAACTAACCACAATTTCACTATCACTCAGGAAAAACGTATTGTACACCATCGAAGAATCTTTTCCGCTCGGGTCTTTTATCTCCGCATATTTACTAAAATTGTTGAGGTCCCAAATGTATGCCGAAACATTTCCTTTCGTGTACAACCATCTTTTATTTGGACTTATCCCCGCGAAGTAAATCGGATTATCATAAGCCGGACGTTCCGAAATAATCTGCATATTTTCCGGCTTATAAATTCGCAGTGCTTTATACGAAGTGTAGCCGTTTGTGATCAATCGTTTCCCTTCCGAAGAAAATTTAATGTGCTGAAAAATTCCCGGAGTTTGCTTGGTGATGATGCCTTTATTTATGTCTACAAACTTTATGCCCTTCATGGTTGCAAATGCTACTTGCGATGTGCCGGGATAAAAATCCATATCAAAAATATATTCTTCATTAAAGTTTTTTGTATCGGGCGTAGCAAGAGCCCGGGGTTTGCGTAAATACTGCTGACTTTGAGGCGCCAGATACCATGCTGTATATTGTTTAGGCATCATGACCTCGTAAATTATTTTATTGGTCTCGAGATTAAGAATAAAGAAATTATCGGCTGTTGAACAAAATAATAGTGAATCGCGTATTTTTAAGCGTGTCACGCTGGCAATATCAGAAATTACTGTTGAGGTTCCTGTAAGATTTGAAATAGGGTGTTTTATTAAAGAAGTAAGCGTGCCTGTTGTAATTGCAAGAATTACTTCCTGCTTTTTCTTAAAGGCGGCGGCGTGCAACACATAATCGGTAATGGGTAAATTACTTGAAGAAACTGCTTTTTTCTCATTCACATCAAATAACAAACTAAAAGATCCGATGCTGATGTATGCGTTATTATCCTTACCCGTAAAAAAGCAACCGCTTATCGGTAAACTGCCATAATACTCACTGTTCGGCAAACCTTTAATTAACTCACCCGTGGTTGATTTATAAAACAGTTCGAGTTTTTGTTCTTTGAAAGTGTAAACTAATAATTCGTTATTCGCGCACACCATTAAGAGATCGCCGGCAGGATTGATGGATAAGTTTTTAGCGAGGTAGGGCAGATCCACTTCATCAATGACTTCGGAAGTCTCGGTATTTAAAATCGTAAGGGCATTAGAGCAAACCGCAAAATGTTTTTCTCCCGGCAAAAACTGTACAAAATCCATATACGAAAAACCAAAATCTTTTGGAATAATGATTTTAATATCCTGTAACTGTGAAAAGGAGTAGAGGGGAATGAGTAGAGTTAGAATGAGGAAACGCTTCATTTAATAAATGATCTGATTATAGCAAGCCCTTTAAAAGGGCTTCAACTTTTTTTTGGTTTTCGGAATCAAATTTCATAATTATCTTTTTATCCACCTTAGTTTTGGTGTAACGGATAAATAATCCGCTTCCCATTTGCCTTCCTTTTAAATGAGATAATGTATCAGAAAGTGCTTCTTCAAACAACACAGAAATTTTATTTAATTCATAAGGTGTAATTATTTTAATTTTTGTTTCACCGCCACTATACAGACCGCTTGAGCTTTCCTCTTTTTGAATCGGCTCGTATTTTAGCTCAGTTTCTTTAATGGTATATGTATTCATGTTCTTGTCGGAATACATAAAACTGATTTGCGCGTTTGTTCTTACGGTTAAAATCAAAAATAAAGCAAACATGAAATGTTTCATGATTAAAATTTTAAATCGTTAAGCAGGGCATCATCGACCAAATTTGGCAAGGTCACTTTTAAATACGGCGTTCGATCCATTTCGCGCTTGATAGCGAAGAGAGCTTCTTTATTTCTGGCCCAGCCTCTGCGGGCAATGCCATTATTAACATCCCAGAACAACATTTGTTTTAATCTACGATCAGCATCATTGCTTCCGTCTAACACCAAACCAAATCCACCATTGATTACCTCGCCCCAGCCAACGCCGCCACCGTTATGTAAACTGATCCACGTTGCTCCGCGGAACGCATCACCTACAAAATTTTGAACCGCCATATCGGCGGTGAATTTTGAACCATCATAAATGTTAGATGTTTCTCTGTATGGAGAATCTGTTCCGCTTACATCATGATGATCTCTTCCTAATACAATCGGTGCCGTAATTTCTCCTTTGGCAATGGCTTTGTTCATGGCCTCGGCAATCCGTACACGCGCTTCGCTGTCGGCATACAAAATACGCGCTTGTGAACCTACCACTAAATTATTTTTCATGGCATCGCGGATCCAAATAATATTATCGCTGAGTTGCTGTTTGATTTCTTCAGGGGCATTTTTGTACATGTCTTCCAAAACCGTTAATGCAATTTCATCAGTCTTGCGAAGATCATTTTCTTTTGCGCTGGTGCAAACCCAACGGAATGGACCGAAACCAAAATCAAAACACATCGGCCCTAAAATATCCTGCACATAAGAATTGTATTTAAAAGTATCTTTTGAACCGGCTTTGAACACATCACCGCCTGCGCGCGATACTTCTAATAAAAATGCATTTCCGTAGTCAAAGAAATACATTCCTTTTGCATGCAAAGTGTTCACTGCATTAATATGACGAACCAAAGTCTTCTGAACTTCTGCTTTAAATTGTGTCGGATTCTCTGCCATCAGTTTGTTGCTTTCCTCTAATGAAAAACCAACAGGATAGTAACCGCCGGCCCAAGGATTATGCAATGAGGTTTGGTCAGAACCGATATCTACTTTAATATTTTCTTTAACAATGCGTTCCCATAAATCAACTACATTTCCCTGATAAGATAGAGAAACCACTTCTTTCGCTTCAACCGCTTTTTTAATCCGGGGAATTAAATTATCTAAACTATCAAAAACTTCGTCAACCCATTTTTGAGAATGACGTGTAGAAACGGCTTTAGGATTTATTTCTGCAGTTACAGAAACCAATCCTGCAATGCGGGCAGCTTTTGGCTGAGCGCCGCTCATTCCACCAAGTCCAGCAGTTATGAATAATTTCCCTTTTCTGTCTTCTTCTGATGTCGAAATTTTTCTAGCAGCATTCATAACCGTAATGGTGGTTCCGTGAACAATTCCTTGCGGACCGATGTACATGAACGAACCAGCAGTCATTTGTCCATATTGTGTTACGCCTAATGCATTATATTTTTCCCAATCATCCGGTTTGCTGTAATTCGGAATCATCATCCCGTTAGTAACAACAACGCGTGGAGCATCTTTGTGAGAAGGAAATAATCCCATAGGGTGACCGCTATATAAAACTAATGTTTGTTCATTGGTCATGGTTGACAAATATTGCATCGTCAATAAATACTGCGCCCAGTTTTGAAACACAGAACCGTTACCGCCGTAAGTAATTAATTCGTGCGGATGTTGAGCTACAGCATAATCCAAATTATTACTAAGCATGTGCATAATCGCGGCAGCTTGCATGCTTTGGTGAGGGTAATCGTTAATGGGCCGCGCATAAATTTTATAATCCGGACGGAAACGATACATATAAATTCGTCCGTATGTTTTTAATTCTTCTGCAAATTCTTTTGCTAAAACGGGATGATGTTTTGAATCGAAATAGCGCAGGGCGTTTCTGATGGCCAGTTTTTTTTCATCAGCAGATAAAATATCTTTTCGTTTTGGTGCGTGATTAATAGTTGTTTCGTAGGCTTTTATACCCGGAAGCTCCAGCGGAATTCCCTGCAATACTATTTTCTTAAACTCTTCCGGTGTCATTTCAGTACTAATATAATGTATTTCACTAAATCCTATATCTTAAACCCTTAATCCTTCTTTTCGTTCTTGCCTTCAACTTTTCCCGTATTTTTATTATAGCCGTAAGGACAATGTTTGCAACCGCTTTTACAGCAGTAGCCTCTTTTTAAGTGGTATTTTTCTGTAAAAACGATATAACCCTCGGGGCTTAAATAATAATCTTCGGCATTTAGTTCCTTATTAAACATTGGCTTCAAAGATAATTTAATAATGCCTTATTTAAAAACAAAACGTCCCGTTGGGCTTTTGCCAACGGGACGAAATTGTAAAAATAAATAACGAAAATATTACAAAGCGCCTTCGTCGTACGCCTTCTCTCCATGGATCGCAGTATCAATTCCTGCATCCTCATCACTTTCCGTAACTTTTACAGGCGTAATTTTGTTTATAAGAGCTAACATTCCGTACGTAAAAATATAACCGTAAACACAAGCGCCAACAACTGCAACTAGCTGCTTAACAAAAAACATTCCGTCTCCCGCCAATAAACCATCTGCTCCGGCAGCATTCATTGATTTCACAGCGAAAACACCAAGTAAAATAGTTCCTAAACATCCGCCTATTCCGTGTACACCCCAAACATCTAAAGCATCATCCCAGCCCATTTTGTTTTTTAAATGAACGGCGAAATAACAGATAAGTCCGGCGGAAATTCCTATTATGCAAGCCGATGGAAGCGAAATAAATCCTGCTGCAGGCGTTATAGTAGCGAGGCCGGCAACAGCACCCGTTAACAATCCAACAAATTTTGGTTTTCCTGTAAGATACCATTCAAGTACGAGCCATGTAATAGCTGCGAAAGATGCGGCAACATCAGTGTTTAAAAACGCAAGTCCTGTAACGGCGTTCACATCTAAAGCACTTCCTGCATTAAAACCATACCATCCAAACCATAATAATCCGGTTCCAATTGCAATTAAAGGAATACTATTTGGAGGAGATTCTTTATCTCTGCGTTTCCCAACATAAATTACAGAAGCCAAAGCAGCAAAACCTGCAGTCGCATGAACCACGATTCCTCCCGCAAAATCAAGAACACCCCACTTGGCCAAAAGACCACCGCCCCAAACCATATGTGCAAAAGGATAATATACTAACACCTGCCAAAGAATCAGAAATAATAAATACGATTTAAAAGTAACACGATTTACAAATGCACCGGTAATAAGCGCCGGCGTAATAATAGCAAACATCATTTGATAAGCCATAAAAACAAATTCAGGCAATTTAGTGTTTCCGGCAAAAGGCGTATTCAAATCAACGCCGGCCATAAACGCTTTGTCGAAATTACCAATGAGCCCACCCATAGTGTCGCCACTAAAGCAAAGCGAGTAGCCACAAACAAACCACATAATGGTAGTAATTCCCATCGACACAAAACTCTGCATCATAATACCGAGAATATTTCTTTTACCTGCAAGACCTCCGTAAAAAAAAGCAAGTCCCGGGGTCATTAACATTACAAGGCTTGTTGCCAAAAGCATAAAGCCGGTCGTTCCTGTGTCAAACATAATTTTAGTTTTAAGTTAATAATAATTTAATTGAAGAGAGCAGAACGTTTTATTGGTGCGGTTAAAATTTATATATAAATGCAAGCCCAGCTGTAATTTGTGAGTTTTTTGTGTAATTGCCATCACTATCTTCAAACTGCTGAATGTTTCCTGAAGCGGGACCGGTATATTCTAATTTTTTATAAGTGTCTATACGGAACTCAGGTTTAATAAACATATGATCATCATCAAACGAAAAACGACCGGTTACTGTAATTGACTGAACATCGGTTGGCCCAATGTACATTACACCCGCGGTGTTATCGAAAAACTCGCCACGAACACCTAAACCAAATAACTTGCAAAGTTGATAATTAGCATAAAGAGCAACGCCGCCCCAGTTATTTGTAATTTTAGTCAACTTTAAGGTGGTGTCTCCGGGCTTAACACCTAGGCCGGAAGAAGAACCGCCAACAGCATTAATGCCAATATAAAACTTTTTAGTTAGCTGACATGTTACCACTAAATCTAATAACTGCTTAAACATTTTAAGACTATCTCCTTTATTAAAATAAGATTGAGTTGTTTCGTCACCGCCAACATAATTCAGATAAACCGATATTTTATCATTGGGAATAATACTTAATTGAGCAATTGCTGTCTTGAATTTATTATTGTCGTACAAATTATCCCAATTATTAACAATACCCGCCATTAAGTTAATTTTCGAAGTAATTGCATAAGTTGCTTTAACGCCTATGTGATAAAACGGACCGTTGTTAAACAAGTTATTTAAAGAATAATTGTAATTAAGTGGAGCGTCGATTACCTCAAAACCAACATGCGTTCCAAATTGTCCGGCCGTAAAAGTTAGTTTTTTAGTAAAACGGTAATTAAAATAAGCTTGTTTTATAGCTAATGAGGTGGTCCCTTTTCCGGCGCCGAAGGGACCAATAACGTTACCGTAGTTACCTAAATCAGCGTGTGGACCAAACACTAAATCAACTACAACATCCGATTTTTTCCGGGAGTAAGATGTTTTGGTTTGTACCAGGCCTAATTGAAACTGGTTTTCTTTTTGATCAAAAGCCCGCGCAAAACCTGAAGCACCGGTGTTATTTCCGGAACGGGG
>JAHEYE010000022.1 GCA_023251695.1 Sphingobacteriaceae bacterium
GCAATGGTATCGGAAAAACTCCGCTCGTGAATAACAGTAATGAATAAACCATTTACCGATTTAACCTGTTCTGCTAAATTTATCAAATCGTTATACGCTTTACTTGTATTGTGATTTTCATAAACATAAAAAGCACCATCCATAGCCGCAAATGGAATTGCCAATAAATTTAACTCATTCTCAGTTTCAAAATCATAGTAATAGAACGGTAAAGAAGTGCCGGCGCGGAATCCACATTTATCAGCCAGCCCCATAGTGAAATCGCATTTAATTCCGGCTTTTATTAAATCTTTAGGTGTTGTTTTAATATTGAACCGTAAAAAATGATTACGGGAACATTCTATTTTGCAATCTGTATTCCTTGATAATAAATTCACTTCGTTATCTAACAACGAAGAATCAATCGAAGAATCATAGGAAGGGTGCAGTCCGAATAAAATTTGCTTGCTTTTTAAATACTTTAATAATTTTATAAATACGGGATGATTAGGATCTATAGTGCGGTCGTATTTAGTATTGTTTCTGTAAAGGAAAAAATAAATCAAGGGAATGTGATATTTCTTCGAAAGCTCAACCTGCAACTCATATTCATCGAAAGGATCGTGTGCCCCAAATAAGGTATTGATACGGTCTCCTATGTCCATTAGCTTTCCCCGAAGCAAATCTTTGAACATGCCACCTAGATTTCTATAAAGGGGTTTTGCTTTATAGGCATAAACATTATCGACATCAATAGTGGAAACAAACTTAAATTTACGTTCCTGAAATTGTAATGATTTAAATTTTGACTGGAGTTGTAATTTTAAATCTGCTATCCAACTATCAATTACAGGAGATGGTGTTGAATCTGAATTTAAAAAACGACCGTGATTATCTTTTTTGTCAGACACCCACTCTTCATATCTTGATATTTTATAGAAGATTGAAGAAAATAAATCATTAGTATCGGTAATAGTATTCTTCAGGTCTTTTTCATTCAATAAACCATTTGGATAAATATTAATAGCGCTTTCAAAAGTTTTCGCTGAATAATTTATTTTGGCAAGCTTTGAAGAAAGGAATTCACTTTCGTTTTCTGTGAGAATGTAATTGCACAATAAACCCTGATTGAAAATAAATTTGCAAACATAACGTAAACGAGGCGTTATTTTATCCGCATAAATTATCAGACTCGGCTGCTCATTCGCGCCTTCAAACAAGAAGCCTTTTAATTCGTTTAATGTCTGCATTAAAATTTATTGATGGCTTCAAACACCCGCTCTGTTGCTTTCCCATCCCACAACGGAGGTATTTGTCCTTTCTTATAAGTGTCTTGTTCAACCTGTGAGATATAATTTAAAATTATTTTCACATCGAAAGGGACCAATGTATTGGTTCCAAGCGTACAGGTTACAGGCCGTTCGGTATTAGGACGCAAAGTAAAACATGGTACCTTTAAAAAAGTAGATTCCTCTTGTATTCCACCACTGTCGGTTAAAATAAACTTACTGTACTTTATCAGTTTCTGAAATGAAAAATAATCTAATGGTTCAGTAAAAACTAATCCATCTACCGAGGCGAATTGTTCTTTTAATCCCAGTTTCTCAATATTACTGGTTGTCCGTGGATGCACGGGAAAAACAATTTTGCAGGTTTTGTTCACTTCAGATAAAATATCAAATAATTTTAATAAGCCTTCTTTATTATCAACAGTGGCCGGCCGGTGCATAGTCATTAAAACAAATTGTTTTTCAGTCAATTTAAGCCTGCTAAGTATATTTGAATTTTCTATTTCCCTGCTAAAAGCAACCATTGTATCAATCATGGTATTACCAACGAAAAATATCTGGTCTTTAGTATGGCCGTCCTTAATTAAATTATCGTAGCCACTTTGCTCAGTCACAAAAAAATAGTCTGATATTTTATCGGTAAGAACGCGGTTGTGTTCTTCCGGCATTGTATCGTCGTAACTTCTTAAGCCGCTTTCGAGGTGTGCTAATTGTATACCACAATTCTTTGCTGCATAAGCTCCGGCGAGCGTCGAGTTTACGTCTCCAACTACCACCAACAGCTCGGGTTTGAATTTTGTGTTGATTAAATCCTCAAGCGCAGCAGTGATGCCTTTGATAAGTTCATCCCTTGATAAACTCGGTTTAGTGTCAAGGAAGAAATCAGGCCTTAAATTAAATTGTTTGAAAAAAACATTCGCCATCCGGTCGTCAAAATGCTGACCGGTGTGTACAATCTTAAGGTCAAAATTACTGCCTGCGGCTTTTTTAAACTGGGTTACCTTAATGAAATTCGGACGTGTACCAACTATGACAAGTATTTTTTTCATGAATTCTGAGAGGTTAAAGCTATTAAAAAATAATTGGCTTTACCAATTTTAAAAAAGGATTGAATTGTATTAAGGAAGTTGAGATAGAACGACCAGAAAACCGAAAACAATTTTATATCCGTTCGGTTGTAGTGGTGGGTATAACAGATAGGTTTTATAAGTTCAGTCCTAAATCCGTATCCATGAAAGAATGATTCAATTTCACTTTCTTTTAAAACCAATTTGTTCTCATTGGTGTTTTGCGATTGGAACCATTTAAAATTCTTTCCTTCGGTATTTGGAATGATGATGAGAACCTGAGCTTTGTTCAGCGCTGCGCTTTTGTGTAATGATTTTAAAACAGAGTCGTAATTTTCTAATAAAAAAAGTGAATTAATGATGCAAAAAACATCGAATTGTTTTTGTTTATCTAACACATTCTCAATTGTACTTGTTTCGTAATTCAGACGGTGCGCAACAAAATTTTTGTTTGCTCTATTAATGGATTCCTCAGAAATATCGAATGCCAGAACTTTAGCCCGGGTTAATTTTTGTAAGTTGTAAGATGTTTCGCCATTGCCGCAAGGACAATCAATTATGAGTGATGGGGAATTATGTTTTAAAAGCGAAGCAATTTGTCCGGCAAAAACAAGTTGTGGATAATTGTATTTCAGTAATCCTTTAGGCATTAATTGTGTTAATCAAAATTTTCGAAATGTTATTTGTTTCAAAATGAGAAATATCGACAGCTGTATTATACGGCGTGCTTTTTAATTTACCGCTGCTTAAAAATTCATAAAACGAGTTTTCAGCAGATTCAGGTCTGAAACACAAACCGACCTTATTTTTTAAAATATAATCGGAGGTCTCCCCTTCTTTTCCAAAATATAAAATTGGTTTTTTGAAAAATAAATACTCGTAAAATTTCGTATTAAAAACATGATTGTGATCGGGCGCAGAAAACAAAAGGCAAAAATCTGCCTTGCTTATTTCATCATGCACCTGCGTTTGCGGAACATTTCCATGAAAGGTAATTGCTGAACAATTAGCTTTTTTCAATAAATCTATGGCTTCATGATCCATATTGCCATAAAAACC
>JAHEYE010000311.1 GCA_023251695.1 Sphingobacteriaceae bacterium
AACCTCTTCTCATTTCTGATTATAAAGTGGAATGCACCTGTACAACTGTAGAATTCCCCAAACAACCCATTGCACCCGGACAAACCGGAAAAATAACGGTTAAGTTTGATACAAAAAGTGCTTATGACAGGCAAGACAGAAAGATTGAGATTATTTCCAACGCTAAGAACTCGGCCTCGGTTAGGATTAAATGCTTCGTAGAAAAACCCTGAAGTATTTCGTGTTCCCCATTTCTTAGCTTATCGTAACTGCCTAAAGAATTCAGAACAGATAACCGAAGCGGCCATGGCAGCATTCAATGATTCTGAAGTGCTGTTTGCAGCTGACGGAATTGTTACGGGATGCGTGATGAGTTTCAGATTTTTATCACTTATGCCGTTCGCTTCATTCCCAATAATAATCAAACCATTCTGCAATTTAGTATTGTAAATATTTTCGCCATCTAAGACAGCACCATAAACAGGGGTATTTTTTTTTATCACTTCATACAAATCACAATAATGAACTTTTACACGTAAAAAAGAACCCATAGCCGATTGAATGGTCTTCGGATTGTACACATCTGTGCTTTGTTTGGAACAAAAAATTTCCCCGATCCCAAACCAGTCTGCCATTCTTAAAATGGTACCCAAATTGCCGGGGTCGCGTATATCATCCAGATAAAAACTAAAGTGTTTTGTAAAATCTGTTTCAGGCGCTGTATCTTCAAAATAATAACAAACGGCTAAAGCATTATTAGGTTGTGATTGAGTACTTATTTTCTTTAAATCCTCTTCACTAATATTGGTATACTGAACTTTGTTCTCCGGCAGCACATTCGAATTACCCTTCAAATACGTTTCAGTAACAAAAAGTTGTTGTATAATCTCAGGATTGGTTGTGACAATTTCATTCACCACCTTAATTCCTTCAGCAATGAACAATTTTTCTTCATCCCTGAATTTCTTGAGGTGTAAGCTTTTAACTTGCTTTATTTGATTTTTACTAATCATAATTTAGCTAAATTCGTAGGGATTAAATTTAACCATTATTGGCCACTTATTTAAATAAGTATTTAAAGACAAGATTTGCGTTCCGCTTTCTATGTTTTAGCTTGATGCTAATTTGTTATTCGTGCAATACCACCAGGCATTTAAAGGAAGGGGAATATCTAGTCGAAAATAACAGGGTTCTTGGCCATCAGCATACCAATATTTCTAACGATGAGATCGCTGCTTTTATCCGACAGAAACCCAATCGTAAAATTTTATCACTTTTTCCCTTTAACCTTTGGCTGTATAATCAGGTGGATCAGGAAAAATTAATACGCAAAAAAGAAAAACGAGATGCCCGTTTCGACCGGATTAACGAAAAAAGAATAGAAAAAAATAAACGCAAAAACGAAAAACGTACACGCAAAGGAAAACCTCTCAAAGACCCTAAATTAAAAAGCAAAGACAAACCAACTTTCCGTGAAAGCTTGCTGGATGTTGGTGAGGAACCTGTTATTTACGACTCCTTAATTACAAAACAAACTTCGCTCCAGATAAAAAAATATCTTTTCTCGAAAGGTTACTTTTATGCACGCGTAACCGACAGTGTTTTTCAGAATAAAAGAAGAAAGAAAGCCCGCGTGTTTTACAAATTGCATCCCGGTAAACAATATTTTATTAAGAATCTCCATTACAAAATTGATGATGAAGAATTAGCTTATTACATTTTTAGCGACACCATTCATTCCAAATTAAAACCGGGGGCGCCTTTTGATGCAGATGTGATGCAAAAGGAACGCGAACGCATTACCGCTGGTCTTTTAAATAATGGCTATTACTATTTTGAACCGGATTATATTTACTTTGATGTTGATTCGGGACTGGCTAATCAAAAAATAGATATCACAATCTCTGCCAAAAAATTTCCAGTCTTCGCAAACGCCCAAAAAGATTCTATCACCTATACCAAACATCAGCGCTATTATGTGAATACTATTTTCGTAATAACAGAAAATCTTAAAGGTTCCTACAAAAACGAATACTTCTCCGACTCCATCTATCATGAAGATCTTATTTTTATGGTGAAAGAGAAATTGCGTTATAAATACAGTATCATTACTAACAACGTAGAGTTTTTTAAAGGGCAGGTGTTTCAAAAAAATCTGGCTGAAAAAACTTACAAACGATTGTTAAACCTAGGTGTATTCCGTACCATATTAATCCAGTACGTAAAAAATCCAAATTATAACGATCAACTAGATTGTTATATCATTTGTTCGCCCATTATTAAACAAGCCATCAATATTGAAACAGAAGGCACCAATACATCAGGGAATCTTGGTGTTGACGGCAGTATTTTATATCAGAACAGGAATTTACGCCGTGGAGCCGAATTGCTCGAATTCAGTCTGAATGGTGCCATTATCGCGCAAAAACAATTCAGCGACAAAAAACAAACCGATTTAAGCAGCGTACAAAGTGTTCAGAATACATTTAATACCATTCAGTTTGGTCCGGCTTTAAGGTTTTCGGTACCACGTGCGGTATTTCCTTTTTCAGTACTGCCCTTTAAAAAAGATGCATTCCCGAGAACCTTTATCAGCTCATCATTAAACTTTCAGCAAAGACCCGAGTTCAGCAGGACCATCACCAACATCAATTATGGTTTTACTTTCAAGAGTCATAAGTTAAAAATAAAACACGATTTAATACCTATAGAGGTTTATATGGTAAATGCTAAACTCACTGATAATTTCAGGAATGATCTCTTAAACATTAACGATTATTTTTTATTGAATTCTTTTCAGGACCACATCACAACACTTTCGAAATACGCTATCACGTATAACAACCAGCAAATTTCAAACGGGGTTAATACTTCGAAAAAAGCAGTGAGCTTCATTAAAGTGAATGTATCTTCTTCCGGTAGTATATTAAGGGGGATTTTTGAAGCCACCGGACAACCTAAAGATACATTAGGGCGCTATCTTATTTTAAAAACACCATTTGCGCAATTCGTGAAATTGGATATTGATTACCGATTGTACATTCCTGTTAGGAAAAAAAGCCGTGTTGTGTACCGTACCGCAATTGGAATTGGAAAACCCTTAAAAAACTTAAACGTTTTGCCTTATGAGCAAAGTTATTTCAGTGGTGGTCCGAACAGTGTCCGCGCCTGGAAGGCACGTACCTTGGGCCCCGGCGGTTATCAGCAGCCCAGTTCCATAAATGCAAAATATGATAAGATCGGTGATATTTTGATAGAAGGCAATTTCGAATACCGCTTTCATGTTTTCCGCTCATTTTTTGGAGCAGCCTTTGCTGATGTAGGAAACATTTGGCTTTTAAATAAAAATCCGACTAAGCCCAATGGCGATTTTGAAATAAACCGTTTTTATAAAGAATTTGC
>JAHEYE010000094.1 GCA_023251695.1 Sphingobacteriaceae bacterium
CAGGTCCGTAAATCGGGAACACAAAATTGGTTCGATTATAATTGTAATACCGGTTTCGAAAAAGTAACCAACCTCGAACCCAATACAAGTTACGAGGCACGGGTAAGAGGAGAAGGAAACAGTATTACCGGCGATTGGAGTAACATCGCCACTTTCAATACCACAAGTGAACCCAATTACAGTTGCAACGACCAAACACAATACGCCGATGTATTAGCGGCACAACCTTTACCTTCTTCAAAGGCAATTGCAGGATTGCTAATTCAATCCGGACAATTCGAAGTCATAACAACACAAATAAATCCGAGTGGTCCGCCCGGTTGGTACAGCGGAAAGGGTTATGCAAAAGTTTTCGGTGCTCTTCCTTTAGCTGTTCAATTCAATAACATTTACATTGATGATAATAACCGGCATCAACAAGGCGTAATACAAGCCTTAACGCGGGGCATTGATGCCTGGACGCATCAATGGGATGTAAAAGATGCAGAAGAACATGCCAGCTATGTTAACGGAACGGTTGAAAATGTGTATGTGAACGGCAACCAAATCTGTGTGAAGATACAAGGACACGCTACCGATTCTTGTTTTGACTTTCCTCCTAACCAGAATGTGATCGTGGTAAGGGACGATAACGGGAATCAATGGATCGTAAACGTAAATCCGCCATCGGTGAGCGGACCAACAAATTATTATCAGCTCAGCAGTGATGAGCTGGATGCAAGTGACAGCACTATTGTTGTTTTTGAACAGAGTCCGGATCAGAAATATGGTTTTGATAAAAAGCAATACACGGCCTGGGCCAACAATTACGAAATAATAAAATTAAAGAGCGGTAAAAATTATTTCGTTCCGCATAAAAGTGTGAGTGAATTTCAGAGTGACGGAGTTTATGCGGCGATAAATATTATTGGGTTTACTGCAGGTAAATTAAGTTTTAAAACAACAGCAGGCTTGCAATTAACCGCGGTTGTTCAGGGCAATCCTAATTTGTATAAAGTTACTGTGCCGCATCAGGCCAACGGCGTTTATGCCTGGTACGATGGGAAGAAAGTCGGGAAGTTAGATGTAGTCAGTTTAAAACCGCTGACTAAAAAACTGGTAATTGTTCCTATAGGAAATGTAAGTGCCCCAAATAATTTACAAAGCGATTTAAATAAAATATTTCAGCAGGCAAGTGTAACATGGAGTGTTACAGTAAAACCAAGTTTCACTTTTAATTTAGGAAATGATGGTCTGAAATCAGCTGACGCCACTTTGATGAGCAAGTACAGCGATGAAATGCGTGCCTTGCGTGATGCCTACAAACAAGCCAATACAGATTATGACAAGGAAGCTTATTATGTTTTTGTAGTCGGTAATTTTGATGACCCCTCCATAAAAGGTTATATGGTGCGTGGACGAGCCTTAGGGTTTGTGGCTTCAACAAGCTCAGCTACCGATATGGCGAGAGTAGTTGCTCATGAATTAGCGCACGGCGCATTTGGATTAGAGCACACTTTCCCGGCAATTGGTAAAAACACAAGTGATAATTTATTGGATTACGGAGCAGGCACTGAGTTAGGGGCGAAGCAGTGGGAGGAGATGCAGACTAGACCTCCTTTATTTAATTGGCTTGACACCGAAGAAGACGCTTCTTATTTTAATAGTCTTTTGTTAAGTGAATCTACTTTCCTGAATTACGATTTCAAGGAAACTAATCCATATTTTGATAAAGCGGCCGAATTGTTCGCCGATATCCTTAGAAAATCAAGTTGCTATTCTATCAAATTAAATCGTTCGAATCAGTTTTTTACAACGGTATCTGGAACAGCCTTCTTCTTTGGAAACGAAATTTATATAGAGCATACCTTCAATTATTATACCCGATTTGATAATGATATTGATTTTTTAATGGACTGGGGACTTGATTTTTATGATTTGCAAGTTGACCTTAACTCGAATTGGAAGCAAAAAATATATTTTTATTTATCGAAAGGTGAAGAGAAGTGGAAACATAGTAAAAACCCGCCTCTATTGATTGATTTGTTAGCGCGAGTTGTTACCGGGGTACCAACGGCAATCTATGGTTATGCTTCAGGGAAAGACATGTTTGATGGTCATACCTTAAGTTCAGCGGAACATGCGCTAAATCTTTTGGAGATAGTTCCTGTCACAATGATAGGAAGTAAGGTTCTTAAAGGGGTTAAGTCTATTAAAGTTGGCCAAAAGGTGTTGGATTTGTCAGCGGGAGTCTTTAATAAATCGAAGGAAGAAATTAAAAAATTAGCACAGCAAGCTCTGGAAAGTGCGGGTTCTATTTTAAATGCATTATCTTCTACTCTTAAAGGAATACATAATAGGTTGATATCTGCAGGAATTAAGCACATTGTACAGGGAAACATTGTCAAGTATTTAACTAAAAACGGAGAAGAATTAGCAAGAATTGAGAACGGTACTTTTATTGTAACTAAGCCCAAAGCGAACCTACCCTCGCCTATTAGTTACTTAGATGAAGTTTTCATCACTAAACACGTTAATAAATTTAAAAGTGAAGGAGGGGCTTTTGTCATTAGAAAGCGTGATATAATTGGGAATCCGAATTATCAAACTCTTGCTCCTGGTAAATTTGTCGGGCTGAAAGGTGAAATGGATGTTGTAGTTGGAAAATATAATGACGCTGGTCAAAATACTCAGGTTTTAGTTGATGAATTAGAACTCGGGAATGGTTATTTTAAACCTGATGATGAGGTGTTTTATGTTACCGTAAAAAAGGAAAAAGGTTTTACCTTTGATTTCCCTACAGGAAAAGAAATTGGCGCTTATGAAGGTTTTTGGGTGCCTGGTGGTTATACTAAGCAAGGCACTTCGGAGGCAATTATTTCTAATTCAGGTAGTTTTGCACATAACAATAATTGGCAAACATTTGTAAATTTGTTTGGCTCTGAGAATGTAACAAAGATTAAATAATGAATAATTACCAAAAAGCAATTATTGAAAATTCCGCCAAAAAATTCTTATTAGGCAAGGAAAACTATTTTGTTTTAAATAAGGATTGGGGTGGTCACGACATTACAAGCACGCAAGAAGATTTAAGAGAGTACGCAAAAACGCATGGCGAAACAACTTTATATTCACAGCTCAACAAAGATATTTTGAGTATTTTGGAAGACGATGTCACTTCTGATGATTTAAAAAATATTTGTGCAATTTTTTGGTGGTACTTTGTAAACAAAAATGAAGAAGGAAAAATATACGAGACGTGGATAATATCACCTCAAATAAAGATTAAATTAGGTGATAGAATAAAAGCAGCCTCTGAAAATAAAGCGGATTTAACAGGATTAGTTTTGCGAATAAAAGAACGATTTAATTACGACCTAATATAATCTATTTCGAATTTAATAATTGATAATCAAACCCACGCGAACAGCTAGTTAAATCAATCACTTCCTCCCCACCGTAAACTCATAATCCACTTTAACGGGTACGGGCACTTTGCCGCAGAGGCCGGGCGAGTAGAGGGGTAGCAAACCTACAACACGCTTGGCTTCATTTTCGAGTTCGCTGTCATTGGCAGGAGAAATTAATTTAAGGAAGGTACATTTGCCGTCTTTCTCCACCATCCACGCAAATTTTACGTCGGTATTTTTTTTATAATCTTTTGCGGGCAGTTTAAAATTCTTTTCCATAAAATCCCATAAAGTGAAACCTTCGTCTTTTACTTCAGGATAAACATCCAGTTCCGTATACACCTGCATCATAATTTCATAATCAAATACCGGATTACATCTGTCAAACATCTGCGAGATTGCGCCCTTCGATGCAACGACCAACAGAATAAAAATTATTTTTTTCATTTCTTTAAATCCTTTAATTTCTTATCAATATATCTCTCCGTTGGCATTTGGGCTTCCTGAATTCTCTTAGCGTAATTAATACTGTCTTTCATGTCCTTATGTGCTTCTTCCACTTTTTGTTTTTCAATCGAAAGTTCCGCAGTGCGCTCTTCTACTTTCTTTTCCAGGTTTTCTTTTTCTTCCCTTAAAGAACGCTCACGACGTTTTATATAAGTGTAAATTAACAATCCTGCTACTACAGCGCACAAAATGTAAAACCACATGGTGCGCCAGAAAGGTGGTGTAATAGTTAATTTAATTTTTAGGGGCTCTCCCCAAAAACCGTCGTTATTACTTGCTTTAATTAATAAAATATAATCACCGGGGTCGAGGTTAGTAAACGTTACTTTTTGTTCGTTACCTATGTTGACCCAATTCTCGTTAAAGCCTTCTAATTTATAAGCGTATTGATTTTTGTTTGGATCGGTGAAATCAAGCGCAGCGAAATCAAATTCAAAAAAGTAATTTTTATAAGAGAGGGTGAGTTCATTTGTAAAAGAGGGATCAAAGGGTAATTTATAGGCTTTGTTAAGTGCAGTAAAACCTGTCAGCACCACATTGGGAGGCGTTTTGTTTAGAGTAATATCGGAAGGATTAAACATATTAAAACCGTTAAGCCCGCCGAAGAACAAATAACCATTCGGTAAGTTGCAGGAGGCATCTAAACCGAATTGTCTCCCCTGCAAGCCATGCTCTGTAGTAAAAATTGTAAATTCTTCGGTCTGGGGGTTTAATTTACATATACCCTGCTGGTTGGTTACCCAAATAAATCCGGTATTGTCTTCCTGAATGGAGGCAATCTGATTCGCAAAAATCGTATGTAAATCTGTATAAGATGTCAATTCGCGCGATTTAGTATCCAGTGAAAATAAACCTATAGATGTTCCCATCCACAAAATCCCTTTGCTGTCGATAATGAGTGTAGTAATGCCCACATCAGCCATCACATTTTTTTTGTCTTTAAAAATAGTTTCTGATTTTCCGGTTTCAGGGTCAAATAAATTTAAACCATTTGCTAAAGTTCCTACCCAGAATTTCCCATCCTTGTCTACGGCAAGAGATGTAATATAATTACTGCTTAAACCATCGGGTTGTCCTGCGGTTTGCACCCTTGTAAAATTATTTTTTTCGTGGTTATAAATATTAAAACCGAGTTCCGTAGCAAACCATAGCCGGTTTCTTTTATCTTTTACAATACAGGTCGACGAATGATAAGAGAATGAATTAGAGTCCGCACTTGGAAGATAAACATCATAATTGTTTTTACCGGGATAGTAACGGTAAATGCCTGCGCCAAAACTTCCAATCCAAATACTGCCGTCATCATCCGGATAAACACTTAACACAATGGTGTTGTGCCTCAAAAAATTTTCTTTTTGCTCATCAATCGGAAGCAGCGAAATTGTTTTTGTTTTACAATCGAAAATGCTGACTCCCGCATTGGTTCCTATAAAAACTTCATGGTCTGATTTTGGTCTGATCGTAAAAACAGAATTATTATTTAAACTGCCCGGTTTATTGCTTTCGTGCTTATAATAACCAAAATTTAATACATGAGGGTCTAATACATTCGCGCCGCCTTTCCAGGTTCCGCACCAAATTAATCCGCTTCTGTCTTCCAAAATCGAAAAAGTGGTGTTGTCGTTAATGGTTTCCGCATCATCTTTGTTATTTTCAAATAGCGATAAGCCTTGATTAATGGCGTCAAACTTTCCTAGTCCGTGTTCGGCTGTTGCAAACCAAATGTTTCCTTTTTTGTCTTCATAAAAAGCGGAGACCAGGAAGGCTTTTACAAGTTTTTTAAAGGGATGGGATACTGTATCGTGTGGATAATATACTTGGTTGTTCTTCTTATCAATAACAAGCGAGCCATTGGCCCAGCAACTTACCCAAATGCGCCCTTTACTGTCGCAATAAACTGTTTTCGGCGAATTGGAAAGTAGTTTTAATTTAGTGTCGGTAGTATAGTAATCGCATTTTCCTGTTTTCGGATCGTATTCTGTGATACCTTTGCCGGGGTTCGAACACCAAAGATGTCCATCCTTGCCACGTGTCATGTATCTTAAATTATTCGATAAAAAAGGCACATGGTTTTTGCCACCATTTTTATACAGGGTAAAATTTCCTGTTTTCTTATCAAATACGTTTAGGCCGTCGAAGGTGGCAATAAACAATTTTCCGGGTTCGGCTTCAATAATGGTGTTCACATAACCGTTAGGGAGTGCATTTGTTTTTATTGAATCGGGAAAGAAATTAGTGACTTTTAAAGTTTTTAAATCAATTTTAAACATACCACCGCCGCCTGTGCCACCCCACAAATTATCGTCTTCATCGGCATACAAGCAGCGGATAGAGTTGTGAATGATAGTGCTACTATCGTCAATGTTGGCTTTAAAAGTGTAAATTTTTTTCCCGTCGTATTTGTTTAAACCATCGTTAGTGCCTATCCATATAAAACCTTTTTTATCCTGAACAAAACAAGTAACATAGTTTTGGGTCAGGCCTGCCTCAACGGTGATGTGACGGAAACGGGCGAATTGGCCGTGGGAAGCTAAATAAATGCATGTAAGAAAAAGAAGAAATATGTGTTTTTCAGGTCTCAATTGGTATATAAAAATAGATAATTTTGCGGAGCTGATGAAATGAGTATTTAAGGTCGGTGACTAACGAATTTATGAGCAAAAAGGTATTAATATCTTTTAATTTAATTGTTTCGGAAGCATAAATAAGCCTCAAATAAACCTTAAATTTGTCATTACAGCATTAATTATGACAGCATATCATAAAAATAAGGCTATTGAGTGGAGTCATATTTTTGATCTGAAGAATATGCTTTTGATGTTAGCAGGGGTTTGTTGTGCTGTATTTGCTATGAAAGGCTTTATGATTCCGAATTCATTTATGGATGGGGGTATTACGGGCATTTCCTTATTGATACATGAAGTATTTCACATCAATATCAGCTTATTGATTATTGTCTTCAATATACCTTTCATTATTTTAAGTTACCGTAAAATAAGCAAGACATTTGCGGTATTTACGATTTTCGCTGAGTTATTATTAGCTACTGGCTTAGTTTTTATTGAATTACCACCAATAACAAATGATAAATTGCTTATAGCGGTTTTTGGAGGAGCCTTGATTGGAGCCGGAATCGGATTGGTTATCAGAGCCGGTGCTATACTCGACGGGGCAGAGGTAGTTGTTGTGTTTACTAAAAGAAGAACAGGATTTTCAACGCGTGAGATTATCATGGTATTTAATTTCCTGATTTTTGCAGGAGCTGCATTTCATTTAGGTATAGAAACTGCGATGTATTCTTTAATTACATTTTTTACTGCAACATGGGCCACCGAATATGTAGTGGATGGCATTGAAGAGCATACAGCCATGAATATAATTTCATCAAATCATGAAGAGGTGAAACGTTTGCTGGTAAATGATTTGGGAAAAGGTATTACAGTATTTAAAGGAGAAAGGGGTTATTTGCCGGGACAGTATGATATAAAGGTTGAATGCGAAATTATTGTAACAATTATAAGTAGGTTAGAAATAAAAGTAATTCAGGAAGCGCTTGAAAAAATTGACCCTCACGTGTTTGTTTACATTCAAAGCGTAAAAGAAGCAACCGGCGGAATTTTAAAGGCAAAGGCTCACGTTAAATAAGGAACTATGAAGGAATTTGTGATTAACATTTTAAAAAAATTACCAAAAACATACTATTACCATTGTGTTGAGCATTCGCTTTATGTTGTAGATAAAGTGGAGGAGATTGGTCTGTTTGAAAATTGTACTCCAGATGAGTTGCGTTTGTTAAATGCCGCCGCGCTTTGGCATGATACCGGTTTTGTTGAAGTCTATTCTAATCACGAGGAAGCGGGCTGCAACTTCGCGGTTAAAAATTTACCCTCGTTCGGTTTTAGTCCAATTGAAATTGAAAAAATCTGTGGCATGATTATGGCTACAAAAATCCCGCAGACACCTAAAAACAAATTGGAGGAAATTATTTGCGACGCTGATCTCGAATATCTGGGTACAGATGCAGCAGAAAGGGTATCAAATGATCTGTTTGAAGAACTGCGTGCGATGGACAGGTCACTGAGTGTCGAAAAATGGAATGAAATTCAGATAGCTTTTCTTGAGAAGCATCATTATTTTACTCCCTATTGTAATGAGAAAAGAAATCCTGCCAAACTCGAATATTTGCGGAAACTGATTAATAAAAGAGTTTAGTTAAGCGCTTCAACAAAATACATGTCAATCATTCCTTTATGTTTAGCTTCCACTTTACCCCTGTAAGTCGAAAGGAAATCTGCTTTAACTAGTTCGTAAGTTTGTCCACTGATATTTATTTTTCCGATTTCGCTGCTTTCTTCCATACGCGCTGCCGTGTTAACTGTATCACCCCAAATATCATAAGCAAACTTTTTTACACCAACAATACCCGCAACGACAGAGCCGCTGTTAACCCCAATGCGTATATCAAATAACCCGCCTTCCTTCTTTCTTTTTTTAATGAATGCCATTATTTCAATGGCAGATTGAACAGTTCTTTTGGCGTGCAATGGATCTTCGTTTGGTAAACCACAAACTGCCATGTAAGCATCGCCAATGGTCTTTATCTTTTCCAGACCATTTTGGTCCATGATTTCATCGAAGGCTTTAAAACAAATATCCATTTCTTTTACCAATTCTTCAGGACTTATTTTCTCACTAATGATGGTAAAATCGGCAAAATCGGTAAATAAAACTGATACATCATTA
The DNA here is from genome assembly GCA_023251695.1 of Sphingobacteriaceae bacterium. GTDB lineage: Bacteria > Bacteroidota > Bacteroidia > B-17B0 > Aurantibacillaceae > JAHEYG01. The sequence goes on from JAHEYE010000094.1 coordinate 8,640, forward strand.
TATAATCTTGCCTTAGAGTGGCCTGTTTCTTTGAGTTCTGAAATTATTTCAGAGGGTAAAATATTTAAAAGCAGAGACTCCGATTTTTGACGTTCTGTTTCAACAGTTAACAAAGTATTTTGAAGTTCCTGAGTTCGGTTTGCAACAGTTTTTTCGAGAACGATGTTTTGTTCACGTACAATTTTTTCATTCTCAAGCGTAGATTCAACTAATTTTTGCTGGGCAAGCAAACGCGCCTGTTCCACGCTTTGCTTTTCCCATTCAAAACGACGGGATAAAAGATAGGATAAAATAAACGCTTCGATAAGTGTAGCTAATGCCACATGGCTTAAATCGGCGACATAAGGAGGCTTGCCTGTTTGAATGTAAGTTGCCTCTGTTAAAACCAAAAGAAAATAAATAAAGTAAGCACTTGCGAAATAATAGCCAAGTTTATTTCCTTTTTTTCCAACTTTATAACCTATATATCCCATCATGAAAAAAGAAATGAGGGCATTTACCGTATTAACAGCTAGAACTGCAGTTAAAGGAATGAAAAATTTTATAATTGCATAGGCAATAAAATAAATGGTAACACCCCAGGCAACCTTATGCAAGCGGGGAGTGTATTTACTTGTTTCAAGGAAGGAAATACAATAGATCATCTGGACCGCCACACCTATGGTAGGGATGGTTATGTACCAGAACATCAAATCGACCTGAGGAAAGACGTATAATATAAATCCGTCCATTACAGCGGCTGCATAACTTACATATAATAGAACAACGAAAGAATAAAATAAATATAATCTGTTACGAAGCGAGAAATAGAAAAAAATATTACTAAGCATCACAAAGAACATAAAGCCTAAATAAAATCCGTAAGCAATTTTTTGGCGGTAAGCCTTTATTTCGGAAGCTGCTTTTTTGAATACGCGAATAGGTAATGGGTGAGAATTGGAAAGAACGCGTATGTAATAATCATGACTTCCGGTTTGCAATGGAAATACCTGAAAATGATGTTTTATGACCTTGTCATTCACCGGAATCTTATATCCTGCTTCCATTTTTATTACTCTGTTGGCAGTATCGGTATAATATAATTCGGTAACGGGTAAAAAGGCATGTGCAATTTCTAATTCAAGTTCATCGCCGGTTGTGTTATTAAGGGAAAATTTAAGCCAGTGAAATGATTCAGTGAAACCAAAATTCAATATCTCCTTTTCTGAAAGCTTAAATTTCGAAGTGAATTCGGGTTTAGACACCTCACTGAATGTTAGCTTTCCTTCAGGGTCTTCCAAAACCGATAATTTATTTCCAAGCACCATTTCATCACTTTTGGAATCCCAAATAATTTGGGCATGAAGGGCAAATGCGGTAATCAGGAAACTTAAAAGGAAATTAATTTTTCTCATAAATATTAATATTAAACTTTATCAGGCGTATCCGAAAGCGGGTCGATTTGAAAAAAGCGTGATTTAACATTCAATAAAGTAGCCCACATAATCCACCAAAGCCAGCAATAAACCCCAAATGGCAAGTAACCTAAAAATCCTAATAAGGGCATTTCGAAAAGATGCGGTGTATCGTTAATGAATGGCAAATCATATTTCCAAAAGGCAGGTTGATGTGTAATAACAGTTAAGGCTCCATCCGGATTTACTGTTTGTGAAGCCTGAAAATAATTTTCACCTTCTAAAAATAATCCGGTAGCCAGATAGGTAAGCGCAAAGAGTAAAACGGGTGACCAATTACCTTCTCCTATAAATTTAAATGGCGACCAAATCCCAAGTTTATCCAACGCAAGCGCAACCAGCAAGGCAGGTGTAATCCAAAGTGAGAAAAATAAGAAATTAGGAAATAGGCCGGCAGAAACCAATCCAACAAGACTAATCACAATCAAAGCATTCTTTAACCATCCGGGAAAAGTAATTTTTATTCCGTTGTTATATTTTACTTTTAAGTTTGGAAATGTATTAAACCAGGTATAGAACATGAAGGCAATCGGTAGTAAGCCTGAAGAAATAACAATGGCGTATAATAAAAACTGCTGGTCGCCAATAATGTGTCCACACGGGTAATACCAATTATCTTTTACAAACATGTTTAAATATTCAAACAGCATCCATCCTCCCATTGAAGCAACTCCGATTCCTACCACTTCAAAAGGATAATTTCGTACAAGCGATTTACCTCCGCTTCTTCTGTATACAAACCCATCTATAAGTAATGCGAGGCCCCAGAATAGAGGGATATCAGACCAATGATACAGCCATTCCGGATGTGGTAATTCTGTCTCGTATGGCACAGTACGGCTTCTCCATAAAAGGTATTCTGAGCCAAGATATATAATTAATCCAAACCATCCCCACCAAGGGTAAGGTGCCTTGTTAACCGTTTTAATTTCGATAGGTACTTTTTTAAATCCAAACAATCTGGGGTAGAAGTACAAGATGGATACAAGTAGAAAAGCAATGCAAAGTATTACTATGGCCACTGTGCTGTGATAATTGCTCTTAACATTATATTGGTCAATCTCTGTCATGGGATAATCAAAAAAACCGGGCCTGAATGAGGTTTGTGCCCAAGGCTTACCTGAATGAATAGCGTAATAAAACCAGGAGCCCAGCGCGGGTAAAATAACGATAGCGGCCATGGTGAGAAACAACCATATT
>JAHEYE010000312.1 GCA_023251695.1 Sphingobacteriaceae bacterium
TCGAAAGCAGCAGTCATTCAACAACCGGTTATGTGAAATCCGACGGCACCATTGAAAACAGTAGTCATAGCACAAAAGGCTACATTAAAAACGATGGCACTATCGAAAACTCATCACACTCAACCATCGGTTATATTAAAAGTGACGGAACCATTGAAAATTCTTCGCACTCAACTGTTGGTTATGTGAAAAGTGATGGGACTGTAGAGAATTCTTCGCACTCAACTATTGGTTATGTGAAAAGTGACGGAACAGTTGAAAATTCTTCGCACTCAACTATCGGGCATGCCAGTGGTACAAAAAAAGAATGGGCAGCGGTTGTTTTCTTTTTCTTTAAATTTTAATCCGTGGGATTTTTTCAATCCGTCGGATTTAATTAATGAAAAAAATACTTTTGATATTAAGTTTGAGTGTTGCTTTTTTAAGCAATGCTCAAACTATTCAAAATGGCAGTTATAGTACCACAGGTTACATTAAACCGGATGGTACGATACAAAATAGCAGTTACAGTACGGTTGGTCATATTAAAAAAGACGGAACAATTCAAAACGGAAGTTACAGCACCATTGGTTACATTAAAAGTGATGGCACTATTCAAAACTCAAGTTATAGTACGGTAGGTTATGTAAAGAAAGATGGCACCGTGCAAAACAGCAGTTATTCAACAATTGGCTACGTAAAAGCCGACGGAACTGTTCAGAACAGCAGTTATTCAACGATTGGTTATGCAAAAGGTGTAGATAAAGAATGGGCAGCGGTTGTTTTTTTCTTTTTTCATTTTAATTAGTCCTTCTTAGCATAAGCTAAACTCAAAACAGAAATTTTTATTCCGGGTGACAGTTTCAATGCTTCGTAACAGGCTTCGATGGTTGCGCCCGTTGTAATAACATCATCGACAAGGATAACAGTTTTATTTTCGAGAGCTGTTGGATTGTTCAATTCAAATTTACCTTCCACATTTTCCCATCGTGCAAATTTATTTTTCCGGGTTTGTGTTTCAGTAAACTGATTCCGGGTTAAATTAGTTGTGTTTAAAGGAATATTAAATTCCTTGCTTAAACCTTTTGCAAATTCTTCACTTTGATTAAAACCACGTTGCTTTTGTTTTTTAGGATGCAAAGGAACCGGAATAATAACATCAGCCTTTGCAATTTCAGTACAATCTTTCAGTGATTGTGCATACCAGATACCAAGCTGTTCGGCCAGTACTTTGTTGCTTTTGTATTTAATACTGTGCAATATCTTTTGAACCTTCCCGCTTTTCTCAAATAAGTAATAAGAACCCGCCTTAACTACAGGCACCCGTCCGGTAAAAACACGCTCTAATTCGCTGTTTTCCTCGGTATGAAAATTGGATTTGGGTAAATTTACAAAGCAGTAATTACAAATGAATTCCTCATGCTTAAACAGTGAATTATTGCAGGAAATGCAGTTTCGGGGGTAAATAAGTGCTATAAAGTCGTTCCAAATGCCCATCAATTCACATTTTGCTGTTTAAATTTAAGATTTATTAAGCCTTTAGCCAGGCCGAAAATACATAATTTTGAATAAAAATACCTTTATGCCGGAACAGGAAAGTGAACAGAAAAAAAGAGGCGGGATTTTATGGATCGTGATCTGCTTATTATTAGGCAGTAATCTCATTACTTTCTGGTTGTACTGGCAAGAGAAAAATAAAGCGGCCGAACAAATTGTGGTGACCGAAAAAGTACTGGTTGAAAAAAGCACACTTCAAAGCGATTTATTATCCCTTCAAAAAGAATACGATAACTTAAAAACCAACGATGCTGCTCTTCAAAAAGAAATTGATGAGAAAAAAGCCTACATCGAACAATTAATAAAGCAGGCCGAGAAACACAAAGGCGATGCTTACATTATTTCAAAACTGAAAAAAGAAACAGAAACCTTGCGCCTGATTATGATCGGCTATGTGCATACGATTGATTCGCTCGGACAATTAAATCAGACTTTAAGAGTTGAAAAAGCGGAAGTGATCAAAGCGTTAGATAACGAAAAAGAAAAGATAACAGGACTAAATAAAGAGAAAGACGAATTAAAAGCTACCATAGAGAAAGGTTCAGTTCTTACTTGTTTTAATATTAAAGCCATTGCAGTTAAATTGAAAAGCGGCGGAAAAAAAGAAAGCGTGACTGATAAAGCAAAGCGCGCCGACAAAATAAAAGTATCATTTACTTTAAGCGAGAACAAGATTGCGAAACCGGGTGAAAAAACTGTTTACGTGCGCATTATAACTCCCGATGGAAAAGAGATGGCCAAGAGCTACGACGAGAATTATAAATTCAATTTCGATAAATCGAGCGGTTATTATGCCGGGAAAGCTGCACTTAATTACGCCAACGTGGAAATTAGCGGCGTGTTATATGGCGAAGGTCAGGAACCGCTGGTGCCTGGCAATTACATTGTTGAAGTAACCTGTGATAATGTTGTTGTTGGAACTACAGCGTTGAAGTTAAATTAGCAGATCAAAATTCTGCTTTCTGCCTACTTATTACTGCCTTCTATTTTCTTATTCATCACTTCATTTTGCACACGAATGGATTCTTCGTGCAGGAGCTGACATAATTTTTCGACGTGATTTCTTGATAACCCTAATTTTTCGGCTAACTGAGAACGTGTTCTTAAAATTTCCTGCCAGCGTTCGAGTTGGAAAACTGTGATGTTATGTTCTTTTTTATACAGACCAATATCTTCGGTCACAGAAATACGTTTGCGGAGTAAATTAATAAGGTCGTCGTCAATTTCATCAATCATTTGTCTGAAATTATTCAGTTTATTGGTGAACTCAATATTGTTGCTTTCTGTTTTCGGAAATTGAAGTGCCGATAGTAATTTTTTTAAATCTGCCGGCGTTAATTGTTGTTCGGCATCACTTAAGGCTTTCGCGGGATTGATATGCGATTCAATCATCAAGCCATTCACTCCAAGATTCAAAGCTTTTTGTGCTACTTGCTGTATTAATTCACGCTTACCGCTGATGTGACTTGGGTCGCAGATGATGGGTAATTCAGGTAATAATGTTTTCAATTCTATCATTATTTCCCACATGGGTTTGTTGCGGTATTTGCTCTTCCCAAAAAAATGGAAACCACGGTGAACTGCAGCCAACTTTTTTATTCCTGCATTATTTATGCGTTCAATGGCGCCCAGCCATAATTGTAAATCGGCGTGAATAGGATTTTTTACCATCACGGGAATATCAACACCTTTAATAGCATCGGCAATTTCCTGTACACTAAAGGGATTAACTGTTGTGCGTGCACCAATCCATAAAACATCAACGCCATGTTTTAAAGCCAGCTCAGCATGATGCGCATTGGCAACTTCGACTGTGGTTTTTAATTTAAATTGCT
>JAHEYE010000313.1 GCA_023251695.1 Sphingobacteriaceae bacterium
AATTTTCTATGATATATCATTAGCAAAAACTGTTGAGATAGAAATTATTTCTACCGGTTTATACCAAAAGATGATTACTTCAGCGGGCGGTTTAGTGGTTGGTGTATTGGCTTTCGTTGCCTACCATTGGTTAAATGCTCGGATTGATAAATTATCTCACCGCATGGAAGAGACACAGATTAATTTCCTTGATATGTTAAACGAACCAAGCAAATAGTATTTAAGTGAGCAGTAAGCAGAAGGCAGTGTTTTCTGCGCTTATCAGCGAAATCTGCAGGAAATAAAAAAGAAACAATGGGACTAAGAAAAAAAGCACATAGGGAAGCTGAGGTTAGCACAGATTCGTTAAACGATATCATGTTCTTTCTCTTACTTTTCTTTTTGATATTATCAACCATGGTAAGTCCGAATGCCATGAAAGTAAATTTGCCAAGCTCAAAAGCAAACAAGCCTATCGACAATAATAAAAAACCGGTTAATCTCGCAGTAACAAAAGACAGGAAATATTATATCGACAGTAAAGAAACCGATGTTGCAAATTTGGAAATGGCATTGTCGGAAAAAATTGCAGGAAAAACAGAACCGGTTATCATTTTACACATTGATAAAGATTTAGTGTATCAGGATTTTATTGATGTGATGCAAATCGGCGACCGCCTTAAATGTAAAATGGTTTGCGCAACGGCACCATCTAACGGAAAATAACATGTACCTCACACAGGCAGAAGAAAATAAAAACAGAACAATTGCTTCTTTCGTATCGGCAGCGATATTGGCTTTGCTATTATTATTTTTAATTCTGTTTCAAATCATTACGCCTAATCCTCCTTTTCCGGAAGTTGTTGGCGGGGGCGGCGGACTCGAAATTAATTTCGGAAATTATAACGAAGGCACCGGTAATGTTGAGCAAAACGGAATCGGTGAAGCAACAAGCGTGATCACCGAACAAACGCCTACGCCTCCAACTGCAAACAACGCTAACGATCCTACCTATACAAGTGAGCAAGGTGAAGACGTAAAGGTGAATGACAACAAAACAAAAAACAATACCAATGTCACAGTAATTAAACCCATTGTTGAACCGGTGAAGCAAAAAACGCAAGCGGAATTACTGGCGGAAAAATTTAAACAAAATCAGGGTAAAACCGGCGGTGGTGATGGCAATAGCGGTCATGCCGGGAATGATGGTAGCCCTGATGGAAACCCAAACACAAACGGAACAGGTGGAACTGGTGGTGGTGACGGTGGAGGAGATGGCCCCGGTAAAGGGCCTGGTACCGGACCAGGTTCGGGACCGGGAAAAAAATTTGGTTTTAATTTAGCAGGGCGCGCCATTGTAAATCCGCCGACACTACCAAAAGATACTAAGGAAGAAGGAAAGGTTGTAGTTGAGATTACTGTGGATAAAACCGGAAACGTAATTGAAGCTAACCCTAACGGCCGTGGTACAACGACATCAAGCGCGATTCTGAAAGCAAAGGCACGTCAGGCAGCTTTAGCTACCAAGTTTAATATAAGCGGACAGTTTGAAGAACAAACCGGAACCATTACTATTATTTTCGCATTTAATTAATGACCTATTCACAAACGCTTGACTATCTGTTTTCGCGTTTGCCAATGTATCAGCGCGTTGGCGCAGCAGCTTACAAGGCGAATCTGAATAATACAATTTCCATCTGCAATGCGCTTGGTAACCCGCAAAACAAATTGCAATGCATACATGTAGCAGGCACAAACGGAAAAGGCTCTACCTCTCACATGATTGCCGCCGTGCTGCAAAAAGCGGGATATAAGGTTGGGTTGTACACTTCCCCGCATTTACTCGACTTCAGGGAGCGGATAAAAATAAATGGAAAGATGATCTCGAAAGAATACATTACGGAATTTGTGGAAAAACACAAAGAAACATTCGAAAAAACAGAACCATCGTTTTTTGAATGGACCGTTGGTTTAGCTTTTGATTATTTTGCGAATGCAGAAGTGGATGTTGCTGTAATTGAAGTTGGATTGGGTGGAAGACTAGACTCCACAAATGTAATTACGCCGCTTGTAAGCGTCATCACAAACATTGGAATGGATCACACCAATTTATTGGGAGATACGTTGCAAAAAATTGCAGGGGAGAAGGCGGGAATTATTAAAGCAAGGAAGCCTGTTGTAATCTCACAATACCAGCCGCAGATTTCACAGATTTTCACGGATAAAGCGAAGGAGTTAAAAACGTCGATTCAATTCGCAAGTAAAGAATACAAAGTTCTCGGAAACAAAAAGGAAAACAATTTTCTTACCGTTAAACTTCTTGATAAAAAAACAAACGAGACAGCTTCGTATCAACTAGATTTAACGGGAACATATCAGGTAAAAAATTTAATAGGAGTTGTCGCCGCATTAAAAATAATTACCGAAAATGGATTTATTATTAATGAAGATGATATTCAAAAAGGGTTAAGTAACGTTGTTAAGCTGACTGGTCTTTTTGGTCGCTGGCAAATAGTAAGTGAAAAACCATTGGTAATCTGTGATGCAGGACATAATGAAGATGGAATTAAGGAGGTATTACACAATTTGAGTTTATACCAATACAAGCAATTGCATTTTGTTTTAGGAGTTGTGAACGATAAAGATATATCCTCTATTCTGAACTTATTGCCAAAGGAGGCGGTTTATTATTTTACGAAAGCTTCGGTACCACGCGCATTACCTGAAACGGAATTAAAACTAAAAGCGGAAGAAATTGGTTTAAAAGGCGATTCTTATTCCACAGTTAAAGAAGCATTACATTCAGCAAAGGAAAAGGCAAAAGCAAATGATCTGATCTTTATTGGAGGAAGTACGTTTGTAGTTGCGGATGTATTGGCTATTTAGTTTTAGGAGGTGCCAAAGCCAGATTAATTCTTTCGGTAATTATTTGGGCAAGCTTTGAGAAATAAGAGTTCACTATTTTTTTCGGATCATTTATTGCAACCGGAAATTGGGTTTCGGCAATGCCGGAATTAATCTCTTTCGCATCGTAAGTATAAACCGTATAATGAACGCTTAGTCTCCTGAACCCATCGGTGGTTGCAACATCGGCCGGACCACCACTGTTTGATGCTTTAATATCCAGCTGATTAATAAAAATAAAAATATCACTTTTATATTTACCATATAAATAGGGGACTAAAGTGGCGTTTTTTATTTTGGCATTCATGAAACGTTCATCATTATTGCTTTCATCCACAATCTGCCCGTTCTTAACCACACCTTCCTGTTTTTCTTTTACCGGGGGTTTATAATTAGTCTGGTCGGGCACTTTCATGTATTCCAAAACCAGATACTGATAAACATCGCCCAGATCTTTTTTTGTTTTCACAGTGTCGTCCATTAAATCA
>JAHEYE010000314.1 GCA_023251695.1 Sphingobacteriaceae bacterium
GCAGGAAGCCCGGTAGCCATTGCTGGCGCAAGTAACAGCACTTTATGTACAGGATCAACTCTGAGTTTAACCGGAATGCCAAATGGTATGACAACATATAGCTGGAGCGGACCTTCAAGTTTTACTTCAAGCGCACAAAACCCAACTATTATCAATACCACTACCATACAAGCCGGAACTTATACTCTGATTGTAACCGATATTAACGGATGTGTAGGTTCTGCTACAGTCGGCATTATTGTTAACACGGGCGCAAGCGTAACAACTAGTACAGGAGGAACAATTACCTGTACTGCTTCAACCGTTCAGGCTATCAGCTCTACTACAACGTCTCCCGTAACTTATACTTGGAGCGGGCCCGGAGTTGTGAGTGGTGTAAATAGTGCAACAGCCATAGTTAATCAGGCAGGAACTTATACTGTTATTGTAATGAATACTGCCGGTTGCTCTTCCACCTCAACTCTTGCCATTACATCTGATACGAATATACCTTCAGCAACAGCTAGTAATTCAGGAACTATTACCTGTACTAATGCAACCATGCAAGTTACTGCAAGTTCAACAACAACTCCTGTTACGTATACATGGTCAGGCCCCGGAATTATTTCCGGCGCAGGTACGGCTACTGCCAATGTAAATGCAGGCGGCGTATATTCTGTAACAATAACCAATACATTAAACGGGTGTTCAACAACAGCTACAACTGTTGTTAATACAAGTACAACTGCACCAACCGGAATTTCTGTTGCGCCATCTGCGTTTACAATTTCTTGTCTTACCCCTACAACCCAATTAAGTGTAAGTTCTACCGGCGGTAATACTTATACCTGGACGCCCCCTGTTACAGGATCCATTTTAAGCGGAGTTAATTCTACAACAGCTACTGTATCGGGACCCGGTGTTTATTCGGTTGTTGTAACAGGAACAAATGGTTGTTCGGCAAATGCTGCAACTGCCACAGTTGTTGCGGATGCTAATTCACCTGCAGTAACTTTATCTTCAACTAATGTAAGTATTACATGTATTGTTTCTGCTCCCGGCGTTACTGCAACACCAAGCGGAACTGTTCCAATAACGTCATATTCATGGTCGCCTTCTTCAGGAATAAGCAGCGGAGGAAACTCGGCCACTCCGGTATTTATGGCATCAGGAACTTATTCTTGTTTACTTAGCGCAGCTAATGGGTGTACTGCTTCAGCTTTCGTTACTGTAAGCGATAATACAGTTGTTCCTGTTTCATCAACCCCAACTGTAAATTCAATTTCCTGTTCGAATCCTAATGTCATCATCGATCCTGTTTATACACCTTCCACAGGTTTAACTTATACTTGGACAGGGTCAGGGATAACAAGTTCATCGGGTACTAGCAGCGTAACAGTAAACCAAAACGGAACATATACGGTCATGTTTACAGATGCGGGAAATGGTTGTGCCAATAGTATGACGGTAAGTATAACGGGAAACACAATTGCACCAACAGCCACACTTAGTTCCTCCACATCTACATTAGGCATTGGTTGCGCACCGGGAACCGACACTGCTGTTTTAACCGTAACTACAACGCCAAGCGCAGGACTTACATATAGTTGGTCGACTGGAGCAACAACGTCAAGTATTTCTACATCTATCCCCGGGACTTATACTGTTGTAGTAACCGATCCTTCTAATGGTTGTTCGGTATCTGTTCTTTACACTGTGAATAATAATACTATCGCTCCAAACGCCGATGCGGGTATTTCAAGCGTTTTGCCTTGCGGCGGTACCTTTACTTTAAATGGTTCTTCAACAACCGCGGGTGTTACTTATAGTTGGTCGGGAACAGGAATTGTTTCCGGTTCTAATACAGCAACACCTGTGATAAATCAAGCGGGTATTTATACTTTAACAGTTACCAATCCGGTTACGGGATGCACAGCCACTTCAACCACAGCAGTAATAAATACAACTGTAGTCGCCGGATTTACAGTAGATCCAAGTACAGGCGTAACACCATTAACAGTAAACTTTACTAATACCAGTACAGGTGCTATCAATTATTCTTGGAATTTCGGCAATGGTTCAACCTCTACTCAAACTAACACCTCTTCGATATATAATAGCAGCGGCACGTTTATTGTAACACTAATTGCCATTTCAGGTACTTGTTCTGATACCGCCAGCTTTACTATAATAGTGAACGACGGTTTAAGTATTGAAATCCCAAATGTATTTACACCAAATGGTGATGGGGTGAATGATCTTTTCACCATCACGTCAACAGGAATCAAAGAAATTACATTGGAGATCTATAACAGGTGGGGACAAAAAATGTATGAGTTCACCGGGCCAAAAGCAGCCTGGGATGGTATTTGTAATAACGGAAACAGAGCCACCGACGGTACTTATTTTTACTTTGTGAGAGCAATTGGTTTTGATGATAAAGAAATTACGAGAAACGGAACTATCGGTTTATTCAGATAAATCCGGAAGTCCGTACCCGAATGTACCCTTCTTATAAGGTAAATTGATAAAACCTGATAAGAAGGGTTTTTTTATTCGGTTTTTTCATTGCAGAAAATTGTATTTTCATTGGGGAAACCGCTACAAAAATGAGTTTTCCCCAATGAAAAAAAAGCCTCTACACTACTGAAAGCCCTAATTCCCCTATGAAAACGAGTTATTAACAATTTTAAGCCTTTATAAAAAGTCAATTTCACACAGTGAAAAAAGCGTTTTCTCGAGGGAAAATCACGAAAAAAGAACTTTATTTACCAATGAAATTAAACTGTTTCCATTGGCAAAATTGGTCTATTGTTAATATTATTATTGGGCTTCCCTCTCAAAAACTTTTGTAGGTACAAGTATTTATCTACATTTGGTCAATAATTAATAAAAACAAAACCTATTAATCATGGCAAAAAAAGCTAAAAAGAAGTCAGCTCCTAAGAAAGCTGCTAAGAAGAAGTCAGCACCTAAGAAAGCTGCAAAATCAAAAACTAAAAGAAAGCCGAATGCAGCTTTCATGAAACCATTAGCACCGAGCTCAGCTTTAGCTGAAGTAATCGGAAGTGCTTCTCGTCCAAGAACAGAAGTTGTTAAGAAAATCTGGGATTACATTAAGAAAAACAACTTGCAAGACAAGAAAAACCGTCGCATGATTAATGCTGACGCGAAGTTAAAAGTAGTATTTGGCGGAAAAGGTCAAATCTCTATGTTTGAACTTGCAAAAGTTCTTTCTAAGCATGTAAAATAATCTTACAGAATTAGAATTAAAAAAGTCCTCCGAGAAATCGGGGGATTTTTTTTGTGGCTTCGACAAGCTCAGCCACCGCTGCCCATTAATACTCGACAATAA
>JAHEYE010000315.1 GCA_023251695.1 Sphingobacteriaceae bacterium
ATAAATGTAAAATCTGTTTTAACGGTTAACTCAGGTTCGTCAGCAAATTTAGTTGCGTTCTCTGCTTTAACGGCGCACGAGCTCGGCGATAGGGCCATAAAACCGGGCGATGAAGTAATTACAGTTGCTGCATCTTTCCCCACCACAATAAATCCGATGTTACAGTATGGTGTGGTGCCTGTGTTTTTAGATATCAGCATTCCGTCATACGAGATGGATGTAAAGTATCTTGAAAAAGCGATTAGTCCGAAAACAAAAGCCATCATGATGGCGCATACTTTGGGAAATACATTTGATTTAGCAACTGTACGTGCGTTTTGTGATAAGTATAAATTATGGTTGATTGAAGATTGCTGCGATGCCTTAGGGGCCCGTTACAACGGAAAACATGTGGGTACTTTTGGTGATATTGGAACCTTAAGTTTTTATCCTGCACATCACATTACAATGGGTGAGGGCGGAGCTGTTTTTACGGGTAACGCTAAATTGAAAAAGATTATGGAGTCGTTCCGCGATTGGGGACGGGATTGTTGGTGCGAAACAGGAAAAGATAATACTTGCGGAAAACGTTTTACACAACAATTAGGTGATTTGCCTTTTGGTTACGATCATAAATACACTTATTCCCGTCAGGGATTTAATTTAAAAATAACTGACATGCAAGCGGCATTAGGTTTAGCGCAATTGGAAAAATTAGATTCCTTTGTTGAAATCCGCCGGCGTAATTTCAAAATACTTACCGAAGTACTGGCGAAACACAGCAAGAAAATTATTTTGCCGCAGGCTACTCCTAATTCTGAACCATCCTGGTTTGGTTATCTCATTACCGTGAAAAAAAATGCAGGCATTACGCGTGATGAACTCGCACAAAAATTAAACGAGAAAAAAATAAACACGCGTTTGTTATTTGCCGGTGATATCCGCAAGCAGCCTTATTTTTCGGAGTACAAATACCGTGTTGTAGGTGATTTACCGAATACCGAAATTGTAATGAATGATACATTATGGATTGGGGTAACGCCAATGATTAGTGATAAAATGATTGCTTACATCGGAAAATGTTTCGATGAAATTCTTAAGTAGAATTTAATCCTGTATCAGATTGCCTTTACTGTAACGCGTTAATTCAATTTGTCCTGGCGCACCTAAGTAATGCACATTTCCTTTTTCCCAGATCTCAACTTTCATATAGCCTCCGCTTGGCGCGCTTACAAAACAATCGCCAATCGTGACAGTATTAATGTCTATTCTCGATAAAACCTTCATGTTATTCAGCCATAAATAATTTGTACCGTTGGTATAATGCGTACTGTAGTCAACCTGTCCTTCACCATACAAATCGCCATTGCCGTGTGTGCTCGTTGCCATAAAGTTTACATTCACATTAAAATGCACATCGCCCGAATTAGCTACACGTATATCTAAGGAATCCTGGGTAAACTGATTTTTAAAATAAACATTACCGGTACCTGCATTTCTTACCATTCTTAAATATGGTAAAGTAACATAAGCTATAATTTTCTTTTTCGGACTACGTACAAAATTACACTTGTTGATATTATCGATTACTAATGTTCCGTTAGTCACCGTTGTCAATATATTCATAAAAAGATTTTTCCCGGCTTCTAGTCTTACTTCAAATTCGGGCCCTTGGGTTAAGTACAAATCAATCTTATCATTTACGATTACGCGCTCGAAACCGGAAACTTCCCTTATTCTTGTTTCAATTGGTCCTGTCGGTTTAAAACAATCGTAAAGATTTTCCTTTTTACAGCTGTTCACTATAAAAGCCAAGGCAAATAATATGAATATGTTTCTAATCTTTAACAATTTTCTTTTTCTTTAATGGAATCCTGTAACCCGCACCCAAATCAAAATGATAAGCAATGGCCCAATGCGATTTTAAAGCGAATTGCAACATTAATCCTTTCTTTCCTATATATCTCACGCCAAAGCGGTGGAAAAGCGGACCATCATCATTCTTTTTCGAAAACACATAGGCGCCCATTTCAATAGGCAAACTCCATCGTCCGAAATTATACGAGTAACAAAACTTTGCGCCAATCCTTATTTGATCAAGAGCTGTAGAATAAGGAATTTCATACTGATTTAATTCGCGCAAATAACTTTCTTCGTAATAAACATCTGCACCTAAACCAAATTTACTAGTGTTGCGCATATTATAACTGTAATTGAGCGACAAAGTATAAGCGTTCATTTTGCTATTTCCCGGGGGGTAATTATCATTGATTCCAAAACCGCCCCAAAATAAAAGCTCGTGGCGCGAGGGCACTTTTGTGGAAGAATCAATACTTGTTTTTTCGCATTTTAAATCATTTACTTTATAGGTTAAACCCAAATTCAATGAAACAAGGTTTAAACCTAAATTCGGAACCTGAAAACGGCCGTTGCTGACATGACTAATCCCAATACCCGGTTCGAACCTGAATTTTTCGGAAAGATTAATATGCCACATAAAACGATATTGCACAAATGCGTTCCAATAACTTCCAATAGCAATGTTTTTATGATTTTCTGTAATGTCAAACTTCTTGGTAACATATGCCAATCCCCAACTTACCCTTACAATAGGAACGGATGCTTTTTGTTTGGATCTTAAAGGGATTTCGATAAATGGTGAAAGTGAAATGCTCGAACCTAAAACTTTTGGATTACCAAAATCCATGAAAGTAAGAGATAATCCATAATCAGGCTTGTTATTTTCCAAGTGCCAAAGCTTACAGCCATCGGTTGGCTTCACTAAATTAATTTCGCCCATAGGCACATACCCGGTAATCAAATGTCCGATAGAAGCGCGGTGTTGCATGATAAAACCATAATTAAATGCCGGTTTTATGTACCATTTTTTGCTGCATTTAATTTCCTGCGCCTGTGTTGTGCAAAAAGCAACCAGTGCAAGACTAATCAGAAGGGTATTTTTAAAAGTCTTAATACTTTTTTGATAATATAACAGTTCTTACAAATATAATGATAAGAAACTGTTTAAATTTGTTCAACCCGTAGGATTCTGCAATATCGACTAAATTAACAAAAATCCAAGGGGTCAAATATGGAAGAAAAATTGAAGGCTTTTGAACGGCTTTTAAATATAATGGACGACCTAAGGGAAAAATGCCCATGGGATAAAAAACAAACTATTGAAAGTCTGAGGCATTTAACAATAGAAGAGACCTACGAATTGAGCGATGCTATCCTTAAAGGCAACAGTGATGAACTTAAAAAAGAATTGGGTGATATTTTATTGCACATTGTGTTTTATTCACGTATCGCCAGCGAAACGGATCAGTTTAATATTGCTGATGTGATGAATT
>JAHEYE010000316.1 GCA_023251695.1 Sphingobacteriaceae bacterium
TAAAAGACTCAGGAATTAAATCATTTAGTTTTTCTTTAATGGGCAAAATTGATTCCTGTATGCGTTTGGCGTAATGGATGGAGGAAGTGATACTGTGATTCTTTTTCTCAATTAATTCGTTTTGCCGGTCAACCAATTCTTTTTCTTCTCTTAACTCCCGTGTTTTTGCTGCCACCTGTGCTTCGAGTTTTATTTGCGTTCTTCTTAAACGCCTGATGCGCGCCCTGAAAAAGGAAAACACAAGTAAAATAAAACCACCAATTACCGATAACCTGAACCAGGTCGTTTTCCAGAAAGGAGGAACAATAGTTAATTTAATAACAATTGCATTTTCGTTCCATGCGCCATCATTATTAGAAGCCTTTACCTTGAAAGTATAAACACCTGGGTCTAAGTTTGTATATGTAACGAAATGATTGGTCCCCGGTTTGGTCCATCTGCTGTCGAATCCCTCCAGCTTATACGAATACAAATTCTTTTCAGGTAAAGTAAAATCAAGCGACGAAAACTCAAACGAAATTACATTCTGATTATGTTGTAATGTGATTTCCTTGATGTTCACAGGGTAATTTCCCTTATTATATTCCTCACCAAAAATTTTGATACTTGTAATTGCCACCAGCGGAATCATTTTATTTTCATGCAGACTATCGGGGAAAAAACGGTTAAACCCATCGGGTCCTCCAAAAAACAATTCGCCGCTTACAGCTTTGAAATAAGCTCCTGTGTTGAATTCATTATTCTGCAAACCATCTGGCTTATCGTAATTCCTGAAATTGGAAGTAATCAGTTCAAATTTAGAAATGCCATGATTGGTACTTAACCATAAATTACCACTATTATCGCCCAGCACACCATAAATGTATGAGTTGGCCATGCCATCTTCTTCATTAAAACGCATGAAGGTTTCTCGCTTAGGATCAAATTTATTTAACCCATTATTCGTTCCAATCCAAATGTATCCGTTTTTGTCTTTCCAGAACGAACGTATAGAACGGTTACTAATTGTATTTTTATCGTCCTCGTTTGGAAAATAAGCCTTAAACGTTAGCGGATTGCCATTCACATCGAGTGAAATTTTAGTCAGGCCGTTATCTGTTCCAACCCATAATGTATTTTCTGTCTCGGTAATTGTCCAAACTGTATTATGACTAATTGAATTATTATTTTTGGGATCGTGAAGAAAGCGGGTGAAAGATTCGGAACCATATTCAAACCTATTGAGCCCCGACTCCGTTCCCACCCATAAATTTCCTTTAGTATCTTCAAACATGCAGCGTACAATATCATTGCTGATAGTTTCTGAATTATTTTTATCGAAATTATATTGTTTGAGCTTGTCGTTTACCGGATTGTAACAAAATAAACCTTTGCTTGTACCGAACCACATTTGCTTTTTTTTGTCTTCAAAAACAGCCCAGACATTTGCAGTAGCCAACTCTTTCTCTTTAAACAAATGAAACTCTTCTTCGTCTTCATTCATGTAATTAACACCACCCTCAAAAGTTCCTATCCATAAAGTATTTTTACTATTGATATAAATGGAACGGACATTGCTTTTACTGAGTTTTGCCGGATTACCATATTGGGTCTGACACAATAAAAATTTTTGCGGCTTCAAATCCACTTTATTTAATCCACCGGCAAGCGAACCAATCCATAAATTACCGGCCTTATCTTCCATCATACCGGATAATAAATCTGCACTTATCGCCTGGCGGTTCCCCGGTTCAGCTAAATAAGAAACATAAGTCCATGTAACCGGATTGAGGATTTTTAATCCTTTATCGGTCGACACCCATAATTTCCCGCTTTTATCTTCGTATATCGAACGTATGGCATTATCGCCATAACTGTTGAGATATGAATATACCCGTCCGGAAACCGAATCGGGTTGCACTGAAAAACGTGTTGTTTCAAAATTGTTTTTTGCAGAAATGAATTTACTGATCCCATTGGCAGTTCCCACATACATCGAACCATCGTGTGTTTCACGAAACGACATAACAATGTTGCTGCCCAATGAACTGATATCATTGCCAGTATTTTTGTAATTATAAAATTCCCTTACATAATGGTTAAGGTCGAGCGGCGCCCTTGATAAACCATTAGCTGTGCCAATCCATAATACTCCGTGCTTATCTTTTGAAAGACTTAAAATATTATTCTCACACAAACTGTTTTTATTTCCTTCTTCATGCAAATAGCGCGTAACTTTTCCTGTTTTAGTATCAATACGGTTTAATCCGTTATCGGTGCCTGCCCAAACAATACCTTCATCATCCTCCAGAACAGCCCATACACGGTTGCTACTTAAACTGTTTTTATTATTGAGATTATTCTGGTAGTTATTAAATTTCCCTGTATTCGCATCGAGCACGTTTACACCTCCCGAATAAGTCCCGATCCAGATACGGTTATCCTTTCCTTTACTTAAATAAGCTACCGTGTTATCCGAAATGGAAGCTGAATCGTTGAAATTATTTTTGTATGCAACAAACTTATAACCGTCGTACCGCAACAAACCATCGATACTGGCGATCCAAATAAAACCATTATCGTCCTGAACAAGTGAAAAAGCAGTTGTCACCGCCAGACCCTGATCGGTACCATAATTTCTGAATTTTAACTGATTGCATTGCTTCTGCGAAAACAGACCATAAAAACTGAACAGTGATGCGAAGAAAAAACATATTTTTATAAGGCTCCGCATCTGTTTCCTTTCTCAGAATGTTTGATAGGTGAAAGGAATATCGAAAAGATCTGCAAATTCTTCTCCTGCTTCCAGCATATCCGAATCACCGGTTTTATAATGCCATTCCACTTTTACATCCAGCTTTTTGTTTCTGATAGCCTCCAGTTTTCCGAGAATATCGAAGAGTGGTTTATACGAAGAAGAGTTGAAATATTTTAATTTAAAAATAAAATTTGTTTTTTGATTGGGCGCTGCTGAATACAATTCCATCCACTTCAATACTTCCTGATAAAACTCTTTGGTATCTTCAGGGTATGATTTTCCTGAAATCTCAAAAAGATTATTTGCCGGATCCAAAATAATTCCGGGCGTATCTACAGTAGCTTCCAGTATCAGTGCTTGCATAAAACTATTTTGCTGAATTAGAAATATGAACATCTAATGCATAGAAGGAGGTTCTGTCATCTATCTTTTTAAATAAATAACCCATTCCGTCAGACTTCCGTCCTATGCTGATTAAGCCAAGGCCCGCTCCGGATTTCTCGGAAAGCTTTGTCTCACCCAACACTTTTTTATGCAAATCTTTTAATTCATCCTTACTTAAACTAATCACTTTATCCAGTCTTTGTT
>JAHEYE010000317.1 GCA_023251695.1 Sphingobacteriaceae bacterium
ATTCCTCCAACGTAATTACTGATTTGCATATTCAGCACGTAACCAAATCCGCCGCCCAAGAAAAACCATTTATCATGAAAAATAAAAGCGAGGGTTAAAGAACTCCACACCATTAAAAATAACCACTTCGCGTTAAAAGCCTGCGGTTTTACAAATGATTTGCTGAGTAATTTCTGCAAGCCATACATCACAAGAACAGGAACAAAAAGGAATGAAGAAACACCAAACCATTTGTACATGAATTGATGTGAAACCAAAGCGCCTAATTTTCCGAGCCAGTTTTTTACTTTAATATCGGGATTAAATAATTCTGACAACGGTCCGAGTACTTTGTCCTGATCCACATCCCAGGTAAAGAAATAAGAGATGAAAGCGATGCATAAGTAGGCGCCGGTTAAAATTAAACTGAGTCCGATTATTTTTTGTGTACGTTCATTCTGATAAACAGCTACCACTTTATTAATCCGGTCCATCAAAGTAACCTTGGCTACTTTTTCTTTCTTTTTAGTTTTTGGTTTTGGTACAACTTCTTCAGTTTCCTTTTCTTCAGCGGTATCTTCAGTTTCTTTTTTCTTAACCTTATTTTTTTTAGGTTTTTTGGGAAGGAAAGGATCTTCCTCGATATCGTGTTGACGGTTTATTTCAAATTTTACCTCATCTTTTTCTTCCTGATTTTCTTCAAAAACATCTGTTTCCGGAAGTGTGGTATTTCTGAATTTATTTTTCTTTTCTGCCATTGTGAATAGGAGCCTATATCCTATAAAGATAACGGGCAGGAAGGGTGCTTAGTTACGGGATTTTTAATGTTGTTAACGGGGGATTGTTGAAGAAAGAGCCTTGTTTTTGGGCAAAAAATAAACCCTCAGCCCGGATAAAAAACGGAAGTCTTTTAAACTGTGAGGGTTTTCGGTTAAATGTAAGCGAATGTCTCTAATTCCTATCGTCTTAACAGTAGAGCTATAAAAATGGATTTTTTTATTTAATAATTATTTTTCCATTGCCTATTTGCTGACCCTTCTGCAAAATAAAATAATAATATAATCCTTCCGAGATACCGGAGCTTACGATATGGTTCGGTCCTGTTTCAATTTTTTGAGAATGTAATAATTGACCGAGTGAATTATATAAATTGATTTCACCACTCTCAATATTACTTCTTGTATATAAATTGAATTCACCGTTATTCGGGTTTGGAGAGATTACCACAGGACTTTCTATTTCTTTTTCAGTTATGTTTGAGGAAACCGGACCAAACTCCCAAAGGTCATTAAATTCGGGTGGGGCGCCTATTTGTCCGAGTGCCACATAACCTTTGTTACCAATGGTAAAACCGGTTTCATCTGTTCTTAATCCTCCGGGAAAATTAGTCACCGTTGTCCATGTATTGGTGGCGCTATTCCACTCCCAAAAATCATTATAAAAAGACGTATTGTCATCACCAGTTCCAATATACAATTTGCCTGTTGCAGGAAAAGTAAAACCAACCGCTGTGCTTCTTGGTCCTCCCGGAAAATTCGCTTTGGCCGTCCATGTGTCACCTGTAGGATCATATTCCCATAGATCTTGTAAAAATGGTCCTGAGCCATCGTCACCAATGGCAACATATCCTTTACCATTCATTGCAAAACCAAGTGCATCGGTTCTTCCGACACCGGGAAAATTACTTTTTGGGGTCCATGTATTTGTTGTCGGATTGTATTGGAATATTTTTTTTGTAAATGTTGGAGAGCCGTCATCTCCTAATCCCACATAACCCATACCACCAATAGCAAACGCAATTCCTGTCATCGTTGGTCCACCTGGATAAGTCGCAATAGCTGACCATGTATTAGTAGCTGTGTTATATTTCCAGAAGTCGCTCATGGCTCCGCAGCAGCCCATTCCCATAAAACCGTCGGTGCCAATTGAAAACGCAACTGCTTCGCGTCGTGATGCAGCTGGTAAATTGGCTTTACCAGTCCATGTATTGGTCCCCTGATCATATTCCCAAAAGTTGTTGAAAAAAATAACATCATCAGTTCCTGTGCCTACATAAGCTTTTGTACCAACAACAAAGCCTACTGCGGCATGTCGACCCGCACCGGGATAATTAGCTTTTGCGGTCCAAACGTTTTGCGCTTTGATCATTGCCGAAAGCAGTAATGCTGATAAAAGTAGTTTTATTTTCATGTGAAGAGTTTTTATTATAAATATAGAGATAAATTCTGAGCAAATTCTGAAGATAGAATTTAAGCAGGGAGTTTAATAAAAAATAAACCCTCAGCCCGGATAAAAAACGAATTTTTTAAACTGTGAGGGTTTTCGGTTTGGCACCGGTGATCCCGCCGCGGCTCGAACGCGGAACCTATAGCTTAGAAGGCTATTGCTCTATCCAGTTGAGCTACGAGACCATTTAAGGGGCACAAATTTAGCAAAAGATTCAAGTAAATTTCAATTTATCGGCAATTTTAAGAGTATTTATTCCCGAAGTCCTCATCGAAGTGTTGAATCGTAACTTTTCCAAAAAAATTGAGTATAATTGAAGCAAGAATTACAGCAATCTATTATGAAAAACACAAAATTACTATTTACAATTCTCGCATTATTTATCGGAATAGGTTTGGGCTTTGCCCAAACCAAAAAGAAACCGGCTCCTAAGAAAAAATCACCCCCAAAAGCCATTAGTATTTACTTATGTAATAGCGAAAAAGATAAGGTTTACCATAAGTACAGAGGCTGTGCGTTACTGGGCAAATGCTCGAACGAAATAAAACACATAATAAGTGTTTCTGAATTAAAAAAATACAAGCGTAAATCGTGTATGCGCTGTAATAAAAAGTGATTTTTTCCGTTTTTATACCTGCTAATTGGTATATTTAGGCTCGCTTCAGGTGCAGGATTTATCCGTAATAATCGTAAACTACAATGTTAAACATTTTGTTGAGCAATGCCTTCATTCTGTTTTAAGCGCGTCTAAAAATTTAAAGGTTGAAATTTTTGTAGTGGATAATAATTCGGTGGACGGTTCTGTACCATTCATTAAACAAAAATTTCCTCAGGTAAAGTTAATTGAAAATAAAACCAACGCCGGTTTTTCAGTAGCCAACAATCAAGGCATTAAACAAAGCTCAGGCAAGTATGTTTTATTATTGAATCCCGATACGGTTGTACAGGAAGATACTTTTGAGAAAGTCATAACATTTATGGAGCAACACCAGGATGCCGGCGGTTTGGGAATAAAAATGTTCGACGGAAAAGGAAGTTTTCTTCCTGAATCTAAACGCGGTTTACCAACGCCGTCGGTGGCATTTTATAAAATATTTGGTCTCGCGAAATTATTTC
>JAHEYE010000318.1 GCA_023251695.1 Sphingobacteriaceae bacterium
ACCCGGCAAAAATCCTTGCCGCACATTATTATAAGCTTCATACCTTAAACCCGCTGAAAATTTTCCTTTTGAATAATTGATGTTTCCAAAAACATTTGATAAAAATTTCTCAGGGACTTTTGGCGCTCCGATTAAAGAATCGTATTCGTAGTATTGTCCATCTAACTGAAAATTCCCGTGAACCGAATTTAATTCCTCAGTAACAACATTCTGGGATTTGGCTGAATAAATACAGCAAAATAATATAATAAAGAAAGATAATTTATTAAGAGGCTTCGAAATTACCATAACGAATAATTAGTGCTTTAGTTTTTCGCCTTTTGCCAAAGCCTGAACGTTTTCATATAATTTATCTTCATCGCCTTCCGCGTAAGAATTATGACTCCAAACTATTTTGCCGCTGCCGTCAACCAAAAAAGTATGCGGAACATTGTTGACGTTCATGGCACGTTTAAAATCCTGATTTTCGTCGATGTACACTTCATATGTCCAGCCTTTGGTTTTAACGTCGGTAACTACTTTACTGGAGCTTCTTGCATCATCAATTGAAATGGCTATAAGTTTTACGCCGGTTTCTTTTTGCCAATCGGCATAATTTTCGGCAATAGCATCCAATTCTTTTTTACACGGTTTACACCAGGTAGCCCAAAAACTAATGATGATAGGTTTACCATCATTGCTAAAAGTAGATGAATTAATTTTTGAGCCATCCAGTTTTTTAACGGTAGCCGATGGGATTTTATCGCCGTCGGATGTGATAAAAGCGGAGCACAATAGGAATGCTGCAACTGATAAAAAGATAATTTTCTTCATGAGATTAATAATTACAAATATTGATACTATTTACTTCAAATAAAATGCCAACAGGCTACGCTTTTCTTTAAAAACTGTAATCTTAACATATTTTTCATCCCGATAGCTATCGGGACCAATTTTAGAATTATAAAGCTATGAACTTACCGGTTATAGTTCAAGCGCATTTATTTCTTTTTTTTAGACGATTTTAAAGGCTTTTCCCTTACGGTTTTAGCTGTTTTTTGTTCCTTTTTCGGTAATTCCTCTTCTTTTTTAGTCGCCCAGGTTTTATAAATATCCTGTTGCTCCGGTCTGAACGCCGGCATACGGTCTAAAGCCTCGCAGGCCTTTAAAGTAGTATGGCATTCGTAAGGTAATTGCTGGTATAATTTAGTCCCTTCCGTCTTCCATTCTATCATGTTATCACTTACATCTTTCACAATTTTACCCGGATTTCCAACAACTATTTTACGCTTAGGGATTATCATTTCAGCAGGTACAAATGTTAGGGCTCCTATAATACACTCATCTCCCACCACAACATTATCCATTAATACGCTATTCATTCCCACTAATACGTTTTTACCTATTGTGGCACCGTGAATAATGGCACCATGACCTATATGTGCGCCTTCTTTTAACAAAACAGTGGTGCCCGGAAACATATGAATGGTGCAATTTTCCTGCACATTGCAGCCGTCTTCAATAATAATCTGGCCCCAATCGCCACGGATGGCAGCACCGGGACCCACATAAACATCTTTACCGATAATGACATTTCCGGTAACGGTAGCGTTGGGATGAATGAAAGAAGATTTATGAATAACAGGCTTATACCCGTTAAACTCAAAAACATTAGCCATAAAATTACTTAGGGGCAATTACTTCGCACTGGGTAGCGGTAGTTGGTACGTTATTAGTGGTAACATACTCAGTTTGTCTGTACATATCAAGGCATTTATCATGTGCTGCTTCCTGACCATACATTTTAACGGTATACTGTGCCTGATTAACATAGCCGCCGTTTTGTAAAGCGGTACTGGTTGTATTGCAGGTACAGTGATAG
Source organism: Sphingobacteriaceae bacterium (assembly GCA_023251695.1). Taxonomy (GTDB): domain Bacteria; phylum Bacteroidota; class Bacteroidia; order B-17B0; family Aurantibacillaceae; genus JAHEYG01. The sequence continues at coordinate 1,862 of JAHEYE010000318.1, forward strand.
GTTTTTTTGCAAGATGCTAAAAAAACTACTGACGTAAACAGTATAAATAGCTTTTTCATTAATAAAAGTTTTAGTAAAGATAACAATTTTTCTCCATTATTAGCATCTCTGAATGAAGGTTTAATACTTATCTTTGGGCCCTAACTTATGCAGGATATTATACCTAAAATACCCCGTGAGGCTCTTTTAGCCGAGTTAACCCGTGATAGATACGTGCGCAAGACTAATAATGGGAATAATGAAATATACATTATTACCCACCAAAACTCGCCTAATGTGATGAAGGAAATCGGGCGCTTACGGGAAGTTACTTTCAGACATGCAGGAGGCGGAACCGGCAAGGAAATTGATATTGATGAATTCGACCTTTGCGATCACCCTTATCAGCAATTGCTGGTTTGGAACCCTGAGGATAAAGAGATAGTGGGAGCTTACCGCTATATTGCCTGTAAAGATGCTGAATTCAGGGGTGGCAAAGTGCATTTAGCAACAACCGAATTATTTGATTTCCACCCTGAGTTTTATAAAGATTATTTGCCTTATACGATTGAGTTAGGGCGCTCTTTTATTCAACCTCAGTATCAACCTTCTGAACAATTCCGCAAAGGCCTCTTCAGTTTAGATAATTTATGGGATGGCTTAGGGGCAATTGTTGTTGACAACCCTTTCATGAAATATTACTATGGTAAAGTGACCATGTACACTGACTTTAACATAGAGGCACGCGATCTGATATTAGCTTTTTTAAGTTATTATTTTCCGGACGAGAAAAAATTAGTTACACCTATACTTGGCGTTAAAATCACAACCAATGTTTCGGAATTCTTGGCTGAAATAAAAAATCTCCCTTATAAAGAAGGACACAGTATTTTAAATAAAAAAGTTCGTGCATTAGGCGAAAATATTCCGCCCCTAATGAATGCTTATATGAATTTATCGAGTACCATGCGTGTATTTGGTACTGCCATTAATCCTACATTTGGTGGCGTGGAAGAAACCGGAATCTTAGTGCGCATTGCTGATATTTACGAGAGTAAAAAAGAACGGCACATTAATTCTTACCTTATTGAAAAGGGTTTGATGAAAGCCTAAAATCTTTTTGTTTTGATTATTAAGAAAGCCATATTTTCTAAAACCTCGGCTAATATTAGCGGCTGCCCGAAACCTGTTTTTCCGGAGTATGCGTTTATTGGGAGAAGTAATGTCGGGAAATCATCGCTGATAAATATGTTATGCGGCAATAACAAACTTGCAAAAACATCATCAACACCTGGCAAAACAAAAATTATCAATCACTTTTTTATTAACGACAGCTGGTATCTGGTGGATTTGCCGGGATATGGTTACGCTAAAACAGCCAAAACAAACCGTGCTGTTTTTGAGGATATAATTACCGGTTACATTACCAAACGCGAAAGTTTAGTTTGCCTTTTTGTTTTAGTTGATTACCGTTTACCC
>JAHEYE010000095.1 GCA_023251695.1 Sphingobacteriaceae bacterium
AACGATTTTCAACTAAATCATCAAATCTTACAAGCTAATTTTTAATACAAAAACAGGACTATTGTTTAATAAACTTATAGTTTACAGAACCCAATGAAGAATAGAGGTTTAAAGTATATAGCCCATTTGCCAAACCATCGAGCTGTATACTTGTTTTATCTACTGTTCCGTTCTTAATTTTGCCCGTTCTCACGTTTTGCCCTAAAGCATTGATAACGGTAAAAGAAACATCTTTATCTAGGCTTGTTTTAAAAAGTATATTCAACACTTCTAAAGCAGGATTAGGAAAGATTTCAACGCCTGAAAAAACTGAAGCGCTATGGATTCCTGTTGGCGTTAGATAAACCACGGTTGAGGAAGCCTGACACCCGGTACCATTATCAACCCAAACAGAATAAAATCCGGGACCGTAAAGCGAAATATCCAATGTTTGATTAGTTTCACCCGGTATTGGACTGCCATTCAAATACCACTGATATAAAGGCGCGGCACTGGAAGTTAAAATATTTCCTAATTGCGTAAACGATGGGGTGGCGGGTGCAGAGCCAACTGTCATAGTTGCCGTACCTGTTGATTGACAGGCGCCGGTATAAACCGTGTAACTATAAACAGTGGTAATTGTTGGACCAAAAGTTGCCGTAAAACTGGTTTGTCCGCCTTGCCAGAATATATTAGATGCATTTGAAGTAACAATCAAATTCTTATTTTGTCCCGCACAAGTTCCGGTACTGGTAGATACTGAAGTTGGTGTATTGATTACGTAAACAGTAGTAGTATAAGGCGCACTTGGACCAACCGTGTTGGTTGAAATGAGCGTAACCGGATAAGCTCCAATCGCAGTATAAGTAATACTCGGAGGATTTTTTACAGTTGAGATTCCCGGATTACCGCCGGTAAAAGTCCACGACCAAGCAGTAGGCACATTTGATGAGGCATCAAAAAATGAAACCGAACTACCAACACAAATAGTGTTGCTGGTAGTGCTATAAAAAGCGGTAGGTGCAACACCAGGCTGACTGTACAAATCAGTTTCCCATATACCACGGCCAAAAGTTGCCGCTCTTAATTTACCTGTTGGATAAAAAATTTCCATATCGTTTACCCAAACATTTGGAAGTCCGGTGTTATATGGAACCCATGAACTCATGCTTAATTCGCGGTAATAAACACCATAATCCATACCAACATAAACCGCACCTGGAGAGTTTTTTGTAAATACAATACAATTTACAGGGAGGTTTGGTAAACCTGTTGAATAATTTGTCCATGTTAAGCCTCCGTTTGTGGAATAAAAAACTTTGTTGCCTGCGGCATAACCCGACAAAACAACATAAACATTATTTGAATTCGTATTATCTACATCAATATCTCTGATTTCGCCTGAACCAACCGGAATTCCCGTTGTAATGTTCGACCAGCTGGCGCCGCCATCAGTTGTTTTGTAAATGGTTGTTGAACGCGAAGCATAAATAACATTAGAATTAGATGGAGCAGGATTAATACAAAGCACGTTACCTGTACCGCCAAGCGAGCCTAACTGCGACCAACTGGCGCCAGAATTTGTGCTTCTGAAAACATCTTGCCGGCCTGCGAAATAAGTTGTTGCCGTAGTCGGGCTCTGACAAATAGGAGCTACCCAATCTGCAGTACCGGTTAATCCGCTAACAATATTCGAGAAAGAACCAGGCGTTCCTCCGGTTGTGCTTCGTCCATGGCCTCCATTTTGCGAAGATGCAATTACAATATTTGGATTATTCCAATCCACAAAACAATCCATTCCATCTGCGCCCTTTCCTTGAGCCCAGGTGCTTCCATTATAAACAATACTTCCGTTATCTTGTAATCCCGCTACAATTTTACTTGAACTTGTGGCCGAAACCCCAAGAAAATAAGGTTCGCTGACTGCCATGTTACCGTTAAGGTTACTCCATGTACTTCCATTATTAGTACTTCTGTCAACGCCACCGTCGTGAGCTAACCAAATGGTTGTTCCGTCCATATAAATTGCGTCGTGTTGGTCTGGGTGAACATAAGGACCGCCGCCATAGCCAAAAGTACGCTGGGTCCAGCTTACACCTCCGTTGGTAGATCTCCAAACGTCAATTCCTCCTGCCACAATTTCGTCCTTATTAGTTGGCGATGCAGCGAGCGATAAATCATACCAGCCTTGTGTTCCGCCTAAAATATTAGGGGTGGTTGACATGGTTGAAAAAGTTGCGGCAGAATTCGTTGAACGCACCAGTCTTCCGAAAGCGTCGGTTGAAGAAGTACCAACAATATATAAGTAATTAGGATCGGCAGCCGTTACAGCAATTCGTATTTGGTTTAATCCTGAAGAACTGAAAGTAGTATTTGAAAAAGATTGCCCCCCGTTTGTTGATCGGTAAACATTTGATCCGTTTGCCGCATAAATGGTAGTAGTATCACCGGGCTTGTATTCGGCGTCTTTATAATATCCCGGCGTAACGAGCGACCAGGTTGTGCCACTGTTTCTTGTCCGGTAAATTCCGACGGAGGTAAATGCAAATACCTCCACCGTATTTAAAGGGTTAATTAAAATTTTAGAAATAAAACGGGATTGACTGGTAGTCCACGTAAGCCCTGTTGCATTCCACGTAATTCCGCCATCAGTTGATTTTAAAACACCAACAGACTTTGAATCACCTCCCGTAAATCCGGTTGGGGCACCATCAAAATCACCTGTGGCTATATACATAATGTTATTGCTGACTGGATTAATAGCAACATCGGCAACACCAATTGATGCAATTTGATCGGTTGTTGTTGTCCATGAAACACCACTATTAGTTGATTTCCATAGTCCACCGTCGGCAGCACCTACAAAAACAGTACCGCTTCCTGCAGGATGAAAACGTACACATTGTAATCGGCCGGCACCTGTACCGCTAGCCGAACCAAAAGGTCCGAGCGCAATCCAGTTAGCTGTTGTTGCTGATACCGCTGCAGTACCAATTTGCTTAGCGGTTGGATTACTTTGTAAATATTTCTGATATTCTTCGTATGAACGCTTTGGTCCGCCGGTATTTAAATTACCCGATGGGTAAACGCGGGGCTCCATTGCCCAAATCCAACGCTTCATGGCCTTATAGCCCTGTCCGGGTTGGGGCGTTTTATCTTTCCAGTAATCTTCAAACTCTTTTTTGATATCATAAAAGTTTTTGGTTGAATCAACCACGGATTGGCGCTGAAACTGAGCATTTAAGCCAAGGCCAAATGCCAATAGGAATGACCATAAAATAAGATGAGATTTTTGCATAACCAAATATAATGTAATTAGTTAAGAAAAAACAAGGTTTTAGACCTAAAATCGACCTAAAACCGGAGGCAAAATAAATAAATCAAAAGCTCATTTATTAACACTTAAAGGTTTAAAGGGCGAACCCTGAATCATTTAACATTTACCTGTTTATTAAAATTAAATCCTTCCAAAAATCCAAACAATTAATAAAATAGTTTTATTGAACTAAACCTTTAGTTCCTTGTATGGCAAAAAAGAAAGCAACCCGTTCCGCTGAAAGCAGAAAGATATTTGTACTCGACACCTCAGTAATAATTTACGACCACACCGCGATAAAGAACTTTAAAGAACACGATGTTGTGATTCCAATTACCGTTTTGGAAGAATTGGATAATTTTAAAAAAGGGAACGATACCAAAAACTACGCCGCCCGCGAATTTACCCGATACATTGATAAATTATCAGGCAAAAACACTCTGCAGGATTGGACCGCTATTAATGGCCCAAACCGCGGAAAGTTCAAAATTGAAATGAACACCTCAAGCAAAGTAAACGCTGAACGTATTTTTGATGATAGGAAAGCCGATCATAAAATTTTAAATACTGCGCTTTATGTAGCAGAAACACATCCCGGGAGGAAAGTGGTATTAATTACAAAAGACATTAACCTACGGATTAAAGCCAAATCTTTAAATCTTCAGGCGGAAGATTATGAAACCGGAAAAATTAAAGAGGTAGACGAACTATATACAGGGATGAGCGAAATCCAGAAAGTACCGGCCGAAAAAATCGCAAACATTTACCAAAAAGGACTTAGCGGCGCCAAAGATATTTTAAAAAGGGGAGACGCGAGCCCTAACCATTATTACATATTAAAAAACGGTTCGCAATCGGTATTGGCACGTTATAACAAGGAAGACGAAACACTTCAGCGCGTCATTAAAAGTGCGGCATTCGGCGTTATTCCAAAAAATGCAGAACAGTCTTTTGCGCTCGACGCGATTATGAACCCTGAAATAAAATTAGTGACAATACAAGGCGTGGCAGGAACAGGAAAAACACTATTATCGCTGGCGGGAGCGCTTGAACAAAGACGGAACTATCATCAAATATATTTAGCACGGCCTATTGTTCCCTTAAGTAATAAAGATATCGGGTATTTACCGGGAGACGTCAATTCAAAACTAAACCCCTACATGGAACCATTGTGGGATAATTTAAAATACATCCGCAGCCAGTTCAGCGAAAAAGACAAAGAGCACAAACAGCTTAATGAAATGGTGGAGAGCCAAAAACTGGTGGTTTGTCCGCTTGCTTACATTCGCGGGCGCAGCCTGAGTAATGTGTTTTTTATTGTGGATGAAGCACAAAACCTAACACCACACGAGGTAAAAACTATTATCACGCGCGCAGGCGAAAACACAAAAATAATTTTCACGGGCGATGTGCATCAGATCGATACTCCTTATCTCGATGCACAAAGTAATGGCCTGAGCTATTTAATTGATAAAGTGAAAGGACAAGACCTCTACGCACACATTACTCTGCAAAAAGGCGAAAGAAGTGATTTAGCAAATCTGGCAAACGATTTGTTGTAGTAAATCAGCCTTTTCGAGGATGATTTTCATCAACAGGTCGGAATATTTTTCGGGCCTGTTTAATTATTTTTACTTTTGTACCTTCTTATACTTAATTCATGTCGACACAAAACGTAGATGTTCTCGTAATTGGCGCTGGCCCCGCCGGAACAATTGCCGCAAGCATTATTAATAAGGCGGGGTTTAAAACCAAAATAGTTGAGAAAGAAAAATTTCCACGTTTTGTAATTGGCGAGAGTTTATTACCACGAAGCATGGAAGCGCTTGAAGAGGCAGGTTTGTTAGAGGCGGTGAAGGCAAAAGGATTTCAGGAAAAATTCGGCGCCAAATTTGTGAGAGGAAAAGAAGTGTGTGATTTTAATTTTGGCGATCAGTTTACACAAGGATGGAAATGGACCTGGCAGGTACAGCGCGCTGATTTCGATTTAACTTTAGCTGAAGAAGCAAAACGACAAGGCGTTGATGTTTGTTTTGAAACAGCAGTTACCGCTATTAAATTTGACGGCTCAAACTCCTCAACAACTGTTGTAAATAAGGATGGAAGTACGGATACGATTAACGCAAAATTTATTGTTGACGCCAGCGGATATGGGCGCGTTATTCCGAGACTATTTAATTTAGACCGCCCCAGTAATTTACCTTCACGCAAAACATTGTTCTCACACATAAAAGATCCTGACCGATTAAAATACGACGAACCTAACCGTATTATGGTGGTTGTGCACGAGCCCACCACTTGGATTTGGGTGATTCCTTTTTCAAACGGAACAACTTCGGTTGGCTTTGTAGCTAATCCTGAGTTTTATGAAAAAACAAAAGGCATGAAGCCCGAAGAACAACTACGTACGCTTATAAATAACGACCCTCATATTAAAGAGCGGTTTGGAAATAAAGAATTTTTATTTGAACCGCGGACTATCGAAGGCTGGAGTGTGACTACTGATAAATTTTACGGCGATGGATTTGTTTTAACAGGGAACGTAACGGAATTTTTGGATCCGGTTTTCTCCTCGGGCGTAACATTAGCAGCTGCTTCAAGTCAGCGAGCAGCGAACCTTGCTATTAAACAACTGAAAGGGAATAAAGTTGACTGGGAAGAAGAATTCATGAAGCCAACTTTAATTGGAGTTGATACTTTTAGAAGTTATGTGATGGGCTGGTATGACGGAACCTTACATGAAATATTTTTTGCAAAGGAGATAAACCCCGATTTCAAAAAACAAATTTGCTCGGTGCTGGCGGGATACGTTTGGGACACATCAAATCCGTTCGTAAAAAAACACGACCGCGTTTTAAAAACACTTGCTGAGGTCATACGGATAGGAAAGTCGCAAGAAGAAATTAAATCAATCTAATTATTTTTCACATTTAAGTTTGCCGGATCGGGAGTTAGCTTAATCCGCGAGTTCATTTCGAACATTGCCGCTAAAATCAATTGAGAATAGTTTTGTGATGCCGAACGGAAGTGACGCGTTTGCGCATGCCACAAATTATAAATGAGACTCATGTCGCCAGAAGTTGGCATAAATGTATAAAGCGCCTGTCTTACATTTCCGGAACCCGCATGGTATGCGTGCATTACCAAAAGCTTAAACCATAAATCATCTTCTTTATAGGCAATGTGTAATGAATCTAAAATTTGTTTTGTGTTTGGAATGCAAATTGTTTTTATCAGGCTCGACGCAGCATAGGCGGCGCGCTCGAAATCTGCGCGCTCGTCCATTTGCCTATTCACCTTTAGTCCGAACAAGCGAGCAACAGGCTTCATTAATTGAAAAGGGCCATAAGCACCTGCGTTTGATTTTTGTAATTTATTCGGACTCTCAATTAGTAAAATGGCCTGAGCATACCAGGGATCAACGTCATTTGCCACAAAACTATTAATGCCCTTATCGAAATTTACGAATGCTTTATCAAAATCGTAAAAGAACTGTTTGCCGTCGGTAAGTAAAACGTGGTGAGTGGAATCAAGCCCGTTTGCTCTTCGTATACTATCGCGGTATTGCTGACGCCCTTCTTCGCCTTTAGCCGACCAATTTTGCGTATGTGTTTTCTCAACGACTTTTCGGTTGTGGCTTAAGTTGATTAATGCCGAATCTTTATGGAGGTTCATGATTTGCCGCCAGAATTTTACTTGCGGTAAAGTATCACAGCGGAATTCATACATCTGTTTATCGTAAACATAGTTGTGACAATAGTTGTCGCCCGATTTGCAAACGCCAACAACAGAACCACATAAATCCTTATTCGGAACTACATTTCTCAGGGAATCTCCTCCTCCCGGAAGTATCATTGGAAAAAAAGATATGATTGTGAAAAGTTTCATTTTATTGTGGTAGCATAAGTTACGAATAAAAAGGCAATGATAAAAACAAAAAACTTTAAATTTTCAAAAAGGGAAGGTTAATATTCTTCTTTTAAGGCTAAAAGCCACTCAATGCCTTTTTCCTTCGAGTCGAACATACGCATGCGCATATTTTGTTTGCGTATAAAATTTATTAAAAAATTAATGATGATGCGATGGGCAAGCGACCGCACTACAACGGCATTGGCGAGCGTCATAGCATTTCTTTCAGGAACGGTTGAGAAATCCCGCGCTTCTTTCGAAATTGAAGTATAGCGGCCGGGCTCCACCAAGATGCGGTATTTTATTTTCCCATCGTAACGTGAACGTAAAATCTCATACTGCTCTTCCGCATCCTTAAGGGTAACCTCAACATTATCTTCAATACGCAAGTTAGTAATCCCGTTATCCCAAAAATCAATAGTCGCAATCCGTTGCTTTACAGACTCTTTGACTTTTACTTTATTCGTTTCTAATACCATTAATTACAATGCAATAATATAAAAATTTCCGCAGAGCAGAAAAGAGCACGTCTAATTAACACAATAATGGCTTGTTAAATAACTTTTATCATAATAAGACTTACATCATCGACCTGTTGGTGCTGCCCTTTCCAATTTGAAAAAAGCGAGGCTAATTCATTTTTTTGATCTGAAAGCGGCGTATCTGAATTTTTAACTAAAAACTCTTTAAGGGTTTTCGATTTTAGTTTTTTACCGCTCTCCCCCCCGAACTGATCGGCAAAACCGTCGGTGCTTAAAACAACTAAATCATTTTTTTGCAGAGCAATCAACTGAGAGGTGAAAGGAGCCGATACGTTATGAAACTGGCCTATCGGCATTTTATCGCCATTAAATACAAGCAATTCTTTGTTACGTATGATCCAGAGGGAGTTATTAGCACCGGAAAATTCGAGGGTATTCTCCAATTTGTTCCAAACGCAAAGGCACATATCCATACCGTCTTTCCTGTCATCTGCACCTTTCTGGCCGAGCGCTTTAATGATTTTATCGCGCAACTTATTAAGAATAATATCGGACTTAAACATTTTATTTTCGACAACCAATTCATTTAAGAAACTATTGCCCAGCATGCTCATAAACCCACCAGGAACACCATGACCTGTACAATCTGCCAATGCAAAAACCGAACGGTTATTAACCGTGTTGTAAGCCCAGTAAAAATCACCGCTCACAATATCTTTAGGTAAGAAAATAATAAAATGCTCGGGCGATATTTTTTTCCAAACCTCTTCGCTGGTTAAAACAGCGGACTGAATTTTTTGCGCATAATTAATACTATCAATAATTTCTTTTTGTTTCTCGTCGACCAATACTTTTTGTTGTGTGATTTCTTCTTTTTGCAACTCCACCATTTCTTTCTGGTTGTTTATAACACTATTGGCCTTCTTAGCCTTTTTGAAATTGGAGAAGGCAATGAATCCGAAGAGCGCAACAATTGCAAGCGCAAAGGCCCCGAACATCAATAGTTTGTTCTTAGCAGCATTTTCTTTTTCCTTTGCGCTGATTTCAAGCGATTGATTTTGGATTTGCAAATCTTTTTTTTCGGTATCGTATTTAGTATTGAGATTTTTTATGCTTTGAATGTTTTCTTCTGACAACAACGAATCCTTTAGCGTCAGAAACCTGTCCATTAACAAAAAGCCCTTTACTTTATCTCCATAACAAAGATTGTATTCTGCTTCGGTCTGGTAATAAGCTATTTTATACTCCGGCAAATCATGAAGCTCTTTAATTGATGCCGCCGAATCGAGATAACGCAAAGCTATTTTTGGGGATTTAAAAAAGCGCAAATAAACATTCGCCTGATTGAGGTAACCCGAATAGAGTCCGTTTAAATTATCGAGCGACGCTGAAATCACAATCGATTGCGTGTTATAAATGTTGGCGGAGTCAGGCTGATTCAGATTCAAAAAATTCATCGCCAGATTCTGTAAAACCCCAACCTGACCATTCAAATCATTTTGACTTTTAAATTCAGATAAGGCTTTCCGATAGAATAAATTACTTTTGCTGTAATTTTCTTTGTTACTTTCAATTAATCCAAGATTTTGATAGACGTAGCAAAGGCCGCCGGCATTTGATGTTTTGTTGAGGTATTCAAATGCTTCAAGAATATATTTTTCGGCCAGAATAAAATCATGTTGTTTAATATAGATTATTCCGATGTTATTTTTTAGGCTGGAAACAGCGAAATCATTTTTAATTGTCTCAAAAATTTTGAGCGCAGCAATATTTTCTTTAATAGCACTTTCGTAATCGCCCAATCGCTCATAAACAAGACCGAGATTTTGATGAATGTAAGCTTCCAGCTGAAAACGTTTATTACTTTTAGCAAGAGCCATGGCCTTAATATAAAAGGCTTGAGCCGAATCCATCCGGCCTATGGTATAATAATAGATTCCTAATTTAAAAAGGCCTATTGCCTTGTACTTTCCGAAACCGGTGGTTTCGCCTATTGCATAAATTTTTTGACCGAACTCTTTATTTTTTTCCGGATCAGAGCCCGCCCACTGGGCTGCAATAAGATTATACAGATTTGCTTTGGTTGTATCGTCGGACTTAAGAGTTAATGCAGTAAGACTGTCGATCACCCTTTTGTTTTGAGAAAGGGAATTTAGAACGGAAAGAAAAAAGAGGAACAGGAGAAATATTTTTTTCATCAGGCAAATAACTTTTGAAACACATCTTCCATTTTTGTAACAGTAATAACCTCAATGGAAAATTGTTTCAAATCTAAGCCTTTTTTATTGTAGGATGAAATAAAGATTTTCTCAAATCCTAACTTTTGTGCTTCGGAAATACGTTGTTCAATACGGCTTACCGGACGAATCTCGCCTGTTAAACCAACCTCTCCGGCAAAACAAACTGTTTGTGGTATTGGTAAATCTTCATTACTCGATAATATTCCGCACACCAATGCCAAATCAATTCCCGGGTCTTCAACCTTTATGCCGCCTGCAATATTGATGAACACGTCTTTTATTGCTAAACGAAATCCACAACGCTTTTCTAATACAGCAAGCAACATTGATAATCTGCGTAAATCGAAACCAGTTGATGAACGCTGCGGGGTTCCATAAGCGGCACTGCTCACCAAGGCCTGTGTTTCAATTAGCATCGGACGATTTCCTTCCATTGTAGCAGCAATAGCAACACCGCTGGTGGCATGTTCGCGTTGTGTTATTAAAATTTCTGATGGGTTGGTTACTTCGCGCAAACCATCACCATTCATTTCGTAAATACCCATTTCGTTAGTGCTTCCGAAACGGTTTTTGGTAGCGCGTAATAAACGGTAAACATGATTTGTATCTCCCTCGAATTGTAAAACGGTATCTACCATGTGCTCCAAAACTTTTGGTCCCGCTAAACTTCCTTCTTTTGTAATATGACCAATCATAAATACGGGCGTGTTTGTTTCTTTAGCGAAACGCAGAAACTCTGCCGCACATTCGCGCACCTGAGAAACGCTCCCGGGACTGCTTTCAACATAAGAAGTGTGTAATGTTTGAATCGAATCGAGAATGACCAGTTGCGGTTGGATTTCTTCAATCTGAGCAAAAATGTTTTGGGTGTTGGTTTCCTGCAAAATAAAACAAGTTTCGGTTGTAACGCCGATACGCTCGGCGCGCATTTTTATTTGTTGTTCACTTTCCTCACCGCTAACATAAAGTATTTTTAAATTTTTTAAACGCAAGGCTAATTGCAACATTAAAGTTGATTTACCTATCCCCGGTTCGCCACCAAACAAAACCAAACTTCCGGGAACAATACCGCCACCAAGTACACGCGTTAATTCTTTTCCGGGAACCGCAATGCGTGGATAATCCTGTAAGCC